>NZ_JBHWLY010000039.1:10925-52923 GCF_042730435.1 Nocardioides sp. NPDC059952
TGGCGTGCTCCATGGCTCGGGCGAGCTTCGACATCGACCCGGTGGTCGCGAGGATGTGGGCGGACCACTGGTCGGTCTTGACGTTGGCCGTGGCGTGCTCCATGGCTCGGGCGAGCTTCGACATCGACCCGGTGGTCGCGAGGATGTGGGCGGACCACTGGTCGGTCTTGACGTTGGCCGTGGCGTGCTCCATGGCTCGGGTCATCTTCGACATCGGCTCTTCGGCCACTCTTCCCCCTGAAGATGGTGACGCTGGACAGCTCAATGATATATGTCGGCACCGACATCGTTCGCCTGGCTGATGGCCGTCGATCGGATGGTGGTGGCCCGTCGCGATGCGCACAGCGGGCAGTGTCGAAGGTCACTATGACGGTGCGGCGTAATCAGCCGCCGCGCTATTCGATGTAACTGTCGATGCCAGTTCTCGGGCGGCCAGGGCGCAACCGGTCGAGGGCGGCCTCGCAAGCCGCGGCCTCGGCGGTCAGCTCGTGGGGCTCGTTGCGCATCGAGCTGCTCGCCGAATGAGGGTCGAACGAAGGTCAACCCAGCGGTGATCCAGGAGTAGCGCAACCAGTTGGAGGCGAGCGGATCCTGAGGGGCGCGCGCCCTAGTTCTCCCCCGAGACGGTGGTGTTGTCGCGTCCAGGCTGGTCAGAGCGTGCTGAGCGATCCACCTTTAATCCATGGGTCGTCGGTTCGAGACCGACACGGCCTACCAGATCAGACCCTCGCCCGGCCTCGGGCGGGGGTCTTCTGCTCTCCGGAAGCGCCCCGAAACCCGGGGGCGTACGTTCTGCTGGGCGGTCGTTTCGCGGCTCTGTTGCGCAACCTTCACCGCTTCGCGCGTAAAACGATCGGTCAAGGGGGGTTCGCTCAGGCGCGTGAGTTGCTAGTGTCACTCCCGCAACAGGTGCAAGTTCCAGAAGGTCTGACGCCTGCGGAGTTTGTGATCCAACGGCGTTTCTGCTCTGTGCCCGCCCGGACCCCGGTCCGGGAACACAGGTCGGAGCGACGTGTCACCCGCCCCTGATGCGGGGCTGCCGAACCTGGTGGCCTCTCGCCCCGACTAAGGAGTAACGAGCAGATGGCTCAGGGCACCGTTAAGTGGTTCAACGCCGAGAAGGGCTTCGGCTTCATTGCGCAGGAGGACGGCGGCGACGACGTCTTCGTTCACTACTCTGCGATTCAGACCAACGGCTACAAGTCGCTGGACGAGAACCAGAAGGTCGAGTTCGACGTCACGCAGGGTCCGAAGGGCCCGCAGGCGGAGAACGTTCGCCCTCTCTGAAACAAGTAAGAAGATCTCGGGTTCGGCACCTGCCGACGCTGATCATCTGCAACGAGGCCCCAGCCGTTCGGCTGGGGCCTCGTGGTCTGATTGGAGCCCTCTCAGGCTTCTGTGTCACGCTTGATGTGACAACTTTTGATGGTTCTTGGTGGATCAGCGCGCAGATACCCCAAGACTGGGCGATGATGTGAAGACGAGTCTTTCGAGCGTGACGTTGAGGAGGTGGCGGGCGTGGCTGATCAGTTCGATGTGACGCTGGAAGATCCCGAGCTCCTCCTCGAGGTCGAGCTCACGACCAACCTCATCGTCGCCGCCAGCGAGTCCGAGGATCACCTCTCCCAGGACGAGATCGACCGCATCCTCGGGATCATCCCCTAAAGACGTCAGCAGGTCGCGAAGAGCAGCGGTCCGTTCGCGAGGTCGGAGAGCACGGGCGTGCCGTCCTTCGGCCGCAGCTGCATGGTGACGACCTCGTCCTCGGCCGCGACCTTCCCGAGCTCGAACCGCTCGTCGAAGGTGCCGCCCTGGCCGGGCGCCGGACCGACGGCGAGCTTGGCCCGGGTGTCGGCGTTCGTACGCGCCTGGTCGTCGTTCTCGAACGACATCGCGACGCGTACGTCCCCGTTCGACTCCGCCGCCATGGCGAAGCCCGCGATCGGGTTGATGTCGCCGGCGGCGTCGACGAGACCGTCGGCCTGGTCCTGGTCGGCGGCCGAGGCGCCCGCCAGCCCGATCTCGCTGCAGGTGAAGTCGCCGTCGTAGACGAAGGCCGAGAGAGGGTCGCCGAGCCGGTCGGCGGCGTCGGTCATCGGCTCGTGCAGGTCGCCGTCGCCGAGGCTCTCGACCTGGTCGCTCAGGTAGCGCCGGCCGTCCGAGGCCAGGATGAGGTCGTGCTCGGGCAGAAAGGCGATGTAGGTGAGCTGCGGGCTGATCGTCGAGTCGATCCCGGAGTCGGTGAAGCTGGAGAACGGGACCAAGGTGCCGTCCCAGACGCCGCCGTCCGCCGGGTCGTCCTCAGGGGCGGTGAAACCCATCGACGTGAGCTGCTCGACGAGGTGGTCGGCGTCCATGTCCTCGAGGTGTCCGACCATGAGCGCTCCATCGGTCGACTGGGTGTAGAGCTCCCAGTCGAGGGTCGCCGGTGACCAGCCGAAGTGCTGCTGCAGCAGGCCGGAGGCGTCGGGGAGCACCGAGGTCGAGGTGAGGTCCTTCGTATAGGCGGAGTCGACCATCTCGTGGACCTCCTCCGGTGTGGAGTCGGCATCGAGGTCGGCGCCGACGCTCTTGCGGATGCCCGTCCAGTCGGTGAAGGAGACCCGCGTCGCCTCGGCGGGGGCCAGCCGCAGCGCCTCGTCGAGGTCGCCGCCGCGGGTCGCCCATGCGCGAGCGAGGAAGACGACGAGCGCAACGACGACGACGCCGACCGCGATGGTCCACAACGGGTGGGCGCGTACGACTCGGGACGACCGGCCGGCCCACGCCCTGGGGCGGCCGAGAAGCTGGGGGGTGCTGAGCATTGCGACGAACCTTAGACGAATCAGCCGCCTTCTCGACATACCCTGGGCGCATGCCCGAGATACCGGCCGCCGGCGTAGTGGTTCTTCGCGAGCACGACAACCTGTCGGAGGTGGCACTGGTCCACAGGCCCAAGTACGACGACTGGTCCTTCCCCAAGGGAAAGGTCGACCCCGGCGAGACGGTGCCGGTGGCCGCGATCCGCGAGGTGCGCGAGGAGACGGGCCTGCGGGTCGCCCTCGGTCGCCCGCTCCAGCCGCAGCGCTATCCCGTCGAGGCGGGGCAGAAGGTGGTCCACTACTGGGTCGGCCGCACCGCTGCCGGCGCCGACGACGATGTCGACGGCTACCTGATCAACGACGAGATCGACGACGTCGAGTGGCTCCCGGTCGAGATGGCGCAGACGCGGCTCACCTACCCGCACGATCGGGCGACGCTGCAGCAGGCCGAGGACGTACGCGATCCCACCACGCCCCTCGTGGTCCTCCGTCACGCCTCGTCCGTCGGCCGTTCGGCCTGGTCGGGTACAGACGACGAGCGGCCGCTCGACGACACCGGACGGGCCCAGTCGGTCACCCTCGCCGGCCTGCTGATGGCCTACGACATCCGCCGGGTGATCACCTCGCCGAGCGTCCGCTGCGCGCAGTCCGTCGCGCCGTACGCAGGGCTCGCAGGCGTCGCGTCCGAGCACGTGAGACAGCTGAGCGAGGAGGACGCGGACGGAGGTAGCGTGTCGGCCCTGGCCGCGGAGACCCTGCGTGATCTGGCCGTTCCGACGGTGATCTGCACGCACCGACCGGTGCTGCCGTGGGTCTTCGAGGGACTGGGCATGCGCGACGCGAAGCTGGCGAAGGGCGAGCTGATGGTGCTGCACGTGCGCGCGGGTGAAGTGCGTGCTGTTGAGGCATTTCAGGTCTAACAGAGGCCTGAGGCCTGCCTGTTCATCTCCTGTGCCCGGAACCGACACTGATTTGCCACCGACTTTGTGTTCCTCGTTCAGCCTGCGTTCACCTTCACCGAGTTTCCCGTCCACCTCGGCTCCCTACGGTCATCGCGACAACTCCGAATCGACTGCATCATCATCAGGAGAATTGCGTGAACACCACCTCGCTGCGCCGGGCACTCGTCCCGGGCATCACGGCTGCGGCCCTCGCTCTCGCTATCAGCGCCTGCGGCGCTGCCAACGAGCCGACGGGTGACAGCGAAGGCGAAGGCACCCTCTCGGGCACCATCAAGGGTGGAGGCGCCTCCTCGCAGGAGAAGGGCCAGGCGTCGTGGGTCGCCGGCATCCAGGACGCGAACCCCGACCTCAGCGTCGTCTACGAGCCGGTCGGTTCCGGCTCGGGTCGCGAAGGCTTCATCTCCGGCGGTTACCTCTTCGCCGGCACCGACTCCGCGCTCAACGACGAAGAGGGCGAGCTGACCAAGGCCAAGGAGAAGTGCGGCGCCGACCCGATCCAGGTCCCGGCGTACGTCTCCCCGATCGCCGTGGCGTTCAACCTCGACGGCGTCGACGAGCTGAACCTCGACGGTGCGACCCTGACCGGCATCTTCGCGGGCAAGATCACCAAGTGGAACGACAAGGCGATCGCCGCGCTCAACCCGGACGCCACGCTTCCCGACAGCGCCATCACCCCGGTTCACCGCTCCGACGACTCGGGCACGCAGGAGAACTTCACCAAGTACCTCGAGGCCGCCGGTGGCTGGACCTTCGAGCCCGACGGTGAGTGGCCGGCCGACATCAAGGTCGGCGAGGGTGCCGACGGCACCTCCGGTGTCGTGACCGCCCTGCAGGGCGCCGGCTACATCGGCTTCCTGGACGAGTCCGCCGCTCGCGAGAACGACCTGACCACGGTCAACGTCAAGGTCGGCGAGGACTATGTCGCGCCGTCCGCCGAGGCCGCCGCCAAGGTTCTGGCCGCGTCGAAGCCCGCCGGTCTGACCGACAACGACCTGGCCTACGACCTCGCCCGCGACACCACCGAGGCCGGCGTCTACCCGGTCGTGCTGGTCTCCTACCTGCTGGCCTGCCCGACCTACGAGAACGCCGAGGACGCGGCCAACGTGAAGGGCTACCTGGAGTACATCCTCTCCGAGGAGGGCCAGCAGGTCTCCGCCGACGAGGCCGGCTCCGCGCCGCTCGACCGCGAGATCGCCGACAAGGCGCTCGACCTGGTCGGCGGCATCAAGTAAGTGCCGGTACGCCTGACCTGATCGCCGTTCGGGCGGTGGCTGCGGCCGCCGCCCGTACGGCTGTCTTAAGAACCTAGACAAGAAAGTCGAGGAATGCCTTGTGACTGTCGCCGCTGACCCCGGCGCCGACCCGGGCGCCGGTGCCGATTCTGGCCAGAAGTCGGAGCTGTCCGGCCGCGGCTCGGCGGGTGATGTCGTCTTCCGGGGCCTCGCCGTCGCCGCCGCCTCCCTGATCCTGGTGGCGCTGGCAGCCGTGTTCATCTTCCTGGGGATCGAGGGCATCCCGGGCTTCAATGTGGACCCGCAGCACTACAGCGGCCAGGGCTCGTTCCTGGGCCTGGTGGTGCCGCTGCTGTTCGCCACCATGTACGCCGCCGTCCTGGCCCTGATCATCGCGGTGCCCTTCTCCGTGGCGATCGCCCTGTTCATCAGCCACTACGCGCCGCGGCGGATCGCCGCCCCGGTGGCGTACATCATCGACCTGCTCGCCGCGGTGCCGTCGGTCGTCTTCGGCCTGTGGGGTGCGGTCGCGCTCGGCCCCTACCTGGTGCCGGCCCACGCCTGGCTCGCCGAGAACCTCGGTTGGCTGCCGTTCTTCGACGGCCAGCCCTCCGGCAACGGCCGTACGTTGTTCACCGCCGCGATCGTGCTGGCGGTGATGATCCTGCCGATCATCACCTCGATCTGCCGCGAGGTCTTCGCTCAGACCCCCCGTCTGCACGAAGAGGCCGCGCTGGCGCTCGGTGCCACCCGCTGGGAGATGGTCCGCTACGCGGTCTTCCCCTACGCCCGCTCGGGCATGGTCTCCGCGGTCATGCTCGGCCTCGGTCGTGCTCTCGGTGAGACGATGGCGATCGCGATGATCGCCTCGCCGAAGGTCATCATCTCGCTGTTCATCATCGGCACCCAGAACCCGCAGACCATCGCGGCGTACATCGCCCAGGGCTACAAAGAGAGCACGCCCGACCGGCTGTCGGTGCTGATCGCGACCGGCCTGGTGCTGTTCGCCTTCACCTTCCTGGTCAACGCACTCGCCCGCTGGATCGTCGCCCGAGGGAGGGCCAAGTGAGCAATATCGACCCTTCCGTGAACGACCTGGCCGAGGAAGAGGCCCAGTTGTCCCACGCCACGCTTCCGCGTGGTGCCCAGTGGCTGGTCGGCGTCGCCGCGGTCGCCCTCGGCGGACTGGCCCTGGTGCTCGGTGTGAGCATCGTCGGAGCCGCCGTCATCGCCGTGCTCGGGTTCCTGATCGGCTACCCGCTGTGGGCGCTGCTCGTGGAGAACCGGCGCTCGGCGACCGACAAGCTCGTCACCGGTCTCGTGTGGACGGCCTTCGGGGTCGCGGTGATCCCGCTGATCTGGCTGGTCTACATGGTCGTCGCCCGCGGCGCATCGGTCATCAGCCCGGAGTTCCTCACCTTCTCGATGCGCTCGGTCACCGGCGACGAGCAGGGCGGTCTCTACCACGCGCTGATCGGCACCCTGATCGTCACCGGCATCGCCGCGGTGATCTCGATCCCGATCGGCATCATGACCGCGATCTACCTGATCGAGTACGGCAAGGGGAACCGCCTCGCCAAGGCGATCACCTTCCTGGTCGACGTCATGACCGGCATCCCGTCGATCGTCGCGGGTCTGTTCGCGTTCGCGCTCTTCACCCTGATCGTCGGGCCGGGCACGCGCTTCGGCTTCGGCGGCGGTGTCGCGCTCTCGCTGCTGATGATCCCGACCGTGGTCCGCTCCACCGAGGAGATGCTCAAGCTGGTCCCCGACGACCTGCGGGAGGCGGCGTACGCCCTCGGGGTGCCGAAGTGGCGCACCATCACCAAGATGGTGCTCCCGACCGCCATCGGCGGCATCGTCACCGGTGTCGTGCTCGCGATCTCACGCGTGATCGGCGAGACCGCGCCGCTGCTGGTTGCCTCGGGGTTCAACCCCAACCTGAACACCAGCGCCTTCGATGACAGCCCGATGATGACCGTGCCGGTCTTCATCTACACCCAGCTGTCCGAGGCCACGGAGAAGGGCGTCTCGTACGCCTGGGGTGGAGCACTCGTGCTCTTCATCCTCGTCATGGTCCTCAACCTCATCGCCCGTATCGTCGGCACGATCTTTGCCCCCAAGACCGGGCGCTAGGAGAAACACATGTCCATCCAAGTCAAGGACGCCAGCATCTTCTACGGCGACTTCAAGGCCGTCGAGGACGTCTCCATGTCCATCAAGCCGAAGTCGGTGACCGCCTTCATCGGGCCCTCCGGCTGCGGCAAGTCGACCTTCCTGCGCACGCTCAACCGGATGCACGAGGTCATCCCCGGTGCGTACGTCGAGGGGAAGATCCAGATCGCCGGCCAGGACATCTACGGGCCGAACGTCGACCCGGTGGCCGTACGCCGCAAGGTCGGCATGGTCTTCCAGCGGCCCAACCCGTTCCCGACGATGTCGATCTACGACAACGTGCTCGCCGGCAACAAGCTCAACTCCAAGCGGATCAGGAAGTCCGAGGCGGACTCGATCGTGGAGGGCGCACTGCGCGGCGCCAACCTGTGGAACGAGGTCAAGGACCGTCTCGGCAAGCCCGGCATGGGCCTCTCGGGTGGTCAGCAGCAGCGGCTCTGCATCGCCCGTGCGATCGCGGTCCAGCCGGAGGTGCTGCTGATGGACGAGCCGTGCTCGGCCCTCGACCCGATCTCGACCGCCGCGATCGAGGACCTCATCCACGAGCTGAAGTCCGACTACACGATCGTGATCGTCACCCACAACATGCAGCAGGCGGCCCGTGTCTCCGACGACACCGGCTTCTTCAACCTGAAGGCCGCCGGCCAGCCGGGTCACCTGGTGGAGTTCAACCCCACCAAGCAGATGTTCACCAAGCCGGACAACGCCGACACCGAGGCGTACATCTCCGGCCGGTTCGGCTAAATCTGGTGAAGCCGAGTCGGCGCATCTGACCCCGTGTCTCGCGAAGCGAAGCGAGCGAGAGGGGTCGGATGCGCCGACTCGGCGTTGTTGCTTCTACGGCAGCTGAAATACGAAGTGGCAGAGCAGGTAGGTCAGGGCTGCGACACCACCGGCCGCGGGGAAGGTGAAGATCCAGGCGGCGACGATCGACTTCGCGATACCCCAGCGGACCGCTGAGAACCGCTTGGTCGCGCCGACACCCATGATCGCCGAGGTGATCGTGTGGGTGGTCGAGATCGGGGCCTCCCAGACGTACGCCGTGGTGTAGAGCACCGAGGCGGCGACCGACTCGGCGGCGAAGCCGCGGGAGGGGTCCAGGTGGATGATGCGACGCCCGAGGGTGCGCATGATGCGCCAGCCGCCGGACATGGTGCCGAGAGAGATCGCGGTCGCAGCCGCGGCGATGACCCAGAGCGGAAGAGGGTCGCCCTCGGAGAGGAAACCGCCGGTGACCAGGGCGAGGAAGATGACGCCCATCGTCTTCTGGGCGTCCTGGAGGCCGTGGCCGAGGGCCATCGCGGCGGCCGAGATCGTCTGCGCGATCCGGAAGCCCTTCTGGGCCTTGTGCTGGTTGGCGCGGCGGAAGATCCACATGATGGCGAGCATCACGCCGAAGCCGAGGCCGAAGGCGACCACGGGGGACACGAACATCGGGATGACGACCTTCTCCAGCACCGTCATCCAGTTGACGAACGCGCCGGCGGCGATCGCCGAACCGGCCAGGCCACCGATGAGCGCGTGCGACGATGACGAGGGGAGGCCGAAGTACCAGGTGATCATGTTCCAGGCGATCGCGCCGAGCAGGCCGGCCATCACGACGGTCAGACCATGTGCCCCTGATGGTGGCGTGATGGTGTCGGAGACGGTGTGGGCGACCTTCTGGCCCAGGAAGGCGCCGACGAAGTTCATCACCGCCGCGAGCAGGAGGGCGATGCGCGGCGTGAGCGCGCGCGTGGACACGGAGGTCGCGATGGCGTTGGCTGCGTCGTGGAAGCCGTTGGTGTAGTCGAAGACCAGGGCGACGACGACCACCGCGATGACGATGGCAAGTTCCACGGTGTCAGGATTCCTTGACGGCGATCTGCTCGACGGTGTTCGCGACCTTCTCGAAGCCGTCGATCGCGTCCTCGAGTGACTCGACGATGTCCTTCAGCTTGAGGACCTCCATCGCGTCGTACTCACCGGAGAAGAGCTTGGCGAGGATGCGGCGGTGGTTCTTGTCGCCCTGGTTCTCGAGACGGTTGATCTCGATCCAGTACTCGGAGAGCTCCTTCATGGAGCGCAGCTTGGGCATCGCCGCCGCGGTCAGCTCGGCGCAGCGCTGGAGCACGGTGACCTGGTCCGAGAGCTCGGGGGGCAGGATGTTGACGCCGTAGACGAAGATCTGGTCGACGACCTCGTCCATCGAGTCCATCACGTCGTCGAGACCGGAGCCGAGGGCGTAGATGTCCTCGCGGTCGAACGGCGTGACGAAGGTCGAGTTGACCTTCTTGACGATCTCGTGGGTGGACTCGTCGGCGGCGTGCTCCGCGTCGCGCATACGTCGCGCGACGTCCTCGCGATCGGCTGTGTCGCTGAGCATCTCGGCGAGCAGCGAGACACCGCCGACGAGGTGGTTGGCGGACTCGGTGAACAGGTCGTAGAACGACGTGTCGACCGGGCGGATTCGGAAACGCACGGGGGGCTCCTGGCTGGATGAGGCAGACCTGCGGGCTCATGTTAGGCGAGTCCGCTTGACACGACGAAAGCCAGGGCGTGTTCAGCCTGTCGCGGCGCGCCTGCGCTGGCGCTGCCGTGTGATCAACATCGCCTGCAGGTGGTCGGGAGCGTGGTTTCGGGCCCACGTTCCGTCGGGGCCGAGGATCCAGGCGTCCGTGGTCGGTTCGAATGCCAGGTCGAACAGTGCGCCGACCTCGGCCACGAGCTCCGGGGTGGGGAGGCGTACGAGGGCCTCGACCCGGCGGTCGAGGTTGCGGTGCATCATGTCGGCCGAGCCGATCCAGGCGGTCGGTCCGTCGCCGTCCTCGGTGGCGCCGTTCTCGAACCAGAAGATCCGGGAGTGCTCCAGGAAGCGGCCCAGGATCGAGCGCACCTCGATGGTCTCGCTGAGTCCCTCCACGCCGGGACGGAGCGCGCAGATGCCCCGGACCAGGAGCTGCACGGGCACGCCCGCCTGGGAGGCCAGGTAGAGCGCGTCGATGATCGCCTCGTCGACCACCGAGTTGGCCTTGAGCCGAATCCTCGCCGGGCGCCCCGCCAGGTGGTGGGCGATCTCGGCGTGGATCTGCTCGATCAGGCCGTTGCGTACGTTGCCGGGGGCCACCAGAAGCTGCTCGTACGTCGCCTCCCGGCTCCAGCCGGAGAGGTTGTTGAACAGGTGGGCGACGTCCTCGCCGATCTCCTCGTTGGTGGTGATCAGCCCCATGTCCTCATAGAGCCTGGAGGTCTTCGGGTTGTAGTTGCCGGTGCCGATGTGGGTGTAGCGGCGGATCGTGCCGTCGGGCTCCTCGCGGACCACCATCGCCAGCTTGCAGTGGGTCTTCAGGCCGACCAGGCCGTAGACCACGTGACAGCCGGCCTGCTCGAGCTTGCGCGCCCAGCGGATGTTGGCCACCTCGTCGAAGCGGGCCTTGATCTCGACCAGCACCAGCACCTGCTTGCCGGCCTCGGCGGCGTCGATCAGGGCGTCGATGATGGGGGAGTCGCCGGAGGTGCGGTAGAGGGTCTGCTTGATCGCCAGCACCCGCGGGTCGGCCGCGGCCTGCTCGATGAAGCGCTGCACGCTGGTCGCGAACGAGTCGTAGGGATGCTGGAGGAGTACGTCACCACGGCGAGCCGCCTTGAAGACGTCGACCGGCGCGGCGCTCTCGACCGGCGCGAGCGCCGGGTGCGTGCTCGGCACGAAGGCCGGATACTTCAGCTGCTCGCGGTCGATGTCGGCGATGCCGTGCAGTCCGCGTAGGTCGAGCGGACCGGGCAGCCGGAAGACCTCCTTGTCGGAGATGCCGAGCTCGGAGACCAGCAGGTCGAGCGTCGAGTCGGTCATCGACTCCTGCACCTCGAGGCGAACGGGAGGGCCGAAGCGCCGCCTGAGCAGCTCCTTCTCCAGTGCGGTGAGGAGGTTCTCGGTGTCGTCCTCCTCGACCTCGAGATCCTCGTTGCGAGTGACCCGGAAGGTGTGCACCTCGAGGATCTCCATGCCCGGGAACAGCTTGGACAGGCGCTCGCTCATGACCTCCTCGAGCGGCACGAAGCGGTCGTTGCCCAGCGGCACGAAGCGGCTGAAGATCGGCGGGACCTTCACCCGGGCGAAGTGCTTCTTCTTGGTCTTCGGGTCCCGCAGCCGGACGGCGAGGTTGAGCGAGAGGCCGGAGATGTAGGGGAACGGGTGGGCCGGGTCCACCGCGAGCGGCGTCAGCACCGGGTAGACCCGCTCCTTGAACAGCTTCTTGCAGGCCTTGACCTCCTCAGGGGTGAGGTCCTCCCAGTGCAGCAGCTGGATGCCCTCCTCGAGCAGCGCCGGCTTGATCTTGCCGCGGAACACCTCGGCATGCCGCTCGGAGAGCTCCCGGGTCTTCTTCCAGATCAGCTCGAGGACCTCCCGCGGCATCAGGCCGGAAGCGGCCTTGACCGCCACCCCCGCCGCGATCCGCCGCTTCAGGCCTGCCACCCGGACCATGAAGAACTCGTCCAGGTTGGAGGTGAAGATCGCCAGGAAACGTACGCGCTCCAGCAGCGGCAGCGTCTCGTCCTCCGCCAGCTCCAGCACGCGCTCGTTGAACCGCAGCCAGGACAGCTCGCGGTCGAGGAACCGGTCCTCGTACTTCTCGACCTCGGCCAGCGCCTCATGATCGGGGATGTATTCGGGCTCGACGTCGAACGGCTGGTCGGGAACCGCGGTCAGGCTCACGGTGTCCTCGGCCGACCGGGTGGGGGCCTGCGGGTCGAGACTCATGGGACCAGTGTGACTCACCTGCGTGTCCTGCGGGGAGACTCGATCCGAACTCTGACCGCTGGACCGGTCGTCTGGTGAACTTACCTGTTACACGATGTCCCTACTAGCGGGTAGTTTGGGCGCATGTCGATTCTTGCGCGTGCGTCGTCCGTGATCGATCCGCTGACGGCGCCGGTGGTGACCCGGATCAAGGGCCTGGCGTTCGAGGGGGCGTTGAACCTGCCGGCCGCGGCGCAGCGGCGGCTCGTCGGCAAGCCGGTGACGTACGACGGTCAGACGCTCGCGGTGGACACGCAGATCATGCTCGCGCTGATGAAGGTGTCGGGGGAGCCGGACCCGTCGACGCTGCCGATCCCGAAGGGGCGGGTGGCGCTGTCGCGGCAGTCGCAGCTCGGGGGTGGTCGTCAGGAGATCGGGTCGGTGCGCGAGCTCTGGGCCGCGGGGCTGAAGGCGCGGCTCTACGTCCCGGAGGGTGCCTCGGGCAACGCGCCGCTGCTGGTCTTCCTGCACGGCGGCGGTTTCATCTTCGGTGACCTCGACTCCCACGACGCCCCCTGCCGTCTGCTGGCCAGTGAGTCGGGCGTCAAGGTGCTCTCGATCGACTACCGGCTGGCGCCGGAGGCACCGTTCCCGGCGGCGTACGACGACTCGGTCGCGGCGTTCCGGTGGGCGGTCGAGCATGCGGCCGAGCTCGGTGCGGACCCGGCCCGGATCGGGGTCGGCGGCGACTCCGCCGGCGGCAACCTGGCGGCCGGGGTCGCGCTCGCGGTCGGCGAGGACTGCGCCTTCCAGCTGCTCATCTACCCGGTGACGCAGTCGGAGGCGGCGACCAAGAGCCGCGAGGACCTCAGGGAGGGCTTCTACCTGACCGCCGACTTCATCGCGGCCGCCACCGACAACTACCTGCCCGCGGGCATCGACCGCCGCGACCCGCGCCACGCCCCGCTGTACGCGGAGATCCCGGCGACCGGGATCGCCCCGGCGTACGTCGCGACCGCGGGTTTCGACCCGCTGCGCGACGAGGGCGAGGCGTACGCCGCCAAGCTCGAGGAGGCCGGGGTCAAGGTCGCGCACAAGCGCTTCGCCGACCAGATCCATGGGTTCCTGAATGTGGTCGGCGCCGGGCGTACGTCTCGCGCTGCCGTGCTCGAGCTCGCGCAGGTCCTGCGCGACAACCTCTGAGGCTGGCTCAGCCGGCCATGTCGGGGCGCCAGCGGAGCACTTCCCGCTGGAACGCCTCGGGGTCGACCATCGACTTGTCGACCTTCACCGCACCGGCCTCGTCGGTGTTGAACTCGACGACCCACTCGTCGGTGGCCGGCTCACCCTTGATGGTGATGTCGGTCTGGGTGTCGTAGAGGTCGTAGGTGTGGGTCTGCTCGTCCTTGCGTACGTCGAGCACGCCCTCCTCGGTGACCGTGACGGTGCTCTCGGTCATGAGCGAGCTGTCCTCGGGCACGAACGTGCGGACGGTGGGCTCGGGCACCGGGGTGTCGGCGCCCGGGATCTTGGCACCGGGGAACTTGCCGGACTCGGCGAGCTTGACCGCCGCCAGCCAGCCGCTCGAGCGGTGGGGGAGGGAGTCGCTCGGGGTGTCGGGCAGGTCCGCCAACGCGGTGCGCGAGTCCTCGGACTGCAACTTGTTGCCCTGCTTCTTCCCGGTCGGCCGCTCGGGCAGCGTCACGGGCGCGGTCGGAGGACCGGCCGTCGGCGCGGCCGGTGAGTCGACCGGCGCCGGAGCGGTGGTCTCGACAGGCTCGACCAACGGAGTGCGCGCGACCGGCTCGAGGGGCTCGACCACGAGCGGCTCGTCAGGAGCGTCCGGGATGGGGAACTGAGCCTCGGGCGGCGACGGGGTCGCGGCGAGGGTGAGCTCGAGCGCCTGCATCGCCCGCTTGTTGGTGCTGCCGCCCTTGACCGCGAGCATGACGGCCTCACGCAGGTCGGCGAGCTGCTTGGCGAGCTGGGCGCTGCGGCGTTCGGCGATCTGCCGGTCCACGATGGCCTGCTCGACCAGCTGGGTGTTGTGCAGGATCGAGGCCTCGACAGCCTGACGGTCGATCGCCTTCTGGCCGGCGACCTCCTCGGCCTCGGCCCGAAGGCGTACGGACTCGGCGGCCTGCTCCTGGACGTCGGCGAGACGGTTCATCATCTCCGTCATCCGGCGCTCGGCCTCTTCGCGCTCGCGGGCCTGTCCGGTGACGAGCTCGGTCATCGACTCGTGAGCGGTACGCAGCGCGGACTCCGCCGCTCGACGACCCTCGTTGGCCTCGGTCGCGGCGCGCTCGGCGGCGCGGCGGCCCTCCAGGGCCTGCACCGCGAGATCGGCGTGCTCGGAGGCGCGCTGGTCGGCCGCCATCCGGGCGAGGTTGGCGGACTCGGCCGCCTGCTCGGCCTGCGAGGCGAGCTCGGTGAGCTGCCGGTAGCGCTCCTCGTTCTCGTTGGCCTCGTGCGCGGCGGCAGCGGCGAACTCGGCGTACTGCTTCGCGCTCTTCTCGGCCTCGAGACGGGCGTCGTTGGCGGCGTCGGCGGCCTTGAAGGCGCGCAGCGCGGCCTCCTCCGCCTCGGTGCGCGCGGCCAGCGCCTCGGCTGCCACGGCGTACTGGTCGGCAGCGGTGGCCTCGGCCGCGGCCCGGGTCATCGCGTGGTCCTCGGCGTTGGCGTCGGCGGCCTTGCGCTCCTCGAAGGCCTCCTTCGCCGCTTCCTCGGCCTCGGCGCGGGCGGTCGCGGCCGACTCGGCGGCGGCGTAGGCCGCTTCGGCCGCAGCCTCGGCCTCCTTGCGGGCCTGCTCGGCGATCTCGGCCTGCGTGGCCATCGCGACCGCGGAGTCCTCGGCCGTGATGCGCGCGGCGGCGGCCTTCTCGGCCTCCGTCGCCCGGTCGTTGGCGGCCTGCTCGGCGGCCTGGCGTGCGGTGAATGCGGCCAGCGCCTCGTCGGCCCGGCCGGCTGCGGCCGCGTCGGCCTCCTCGCGCATCCGCGCGAGCTCCTCGGATCGGGTGTCGGCGGCGGCGCGGGCGGTGTAGGCGGCCTCGGCGGCAGCCTCCGCCTCGCTGCGTGCCTCGTAGGCGGCGCGGGCCTCGTCCGCGGCCTTGCGGGCGGCCTTCTCGGCTGCCGCGAGCGCGTCGCGAAGCTCGTCCATCTCCTCGAGGCGGTCCTCGGCGGCGGCCTCCGCGACGCTGCGCGCGGCGTAGGCGGCCTGGGCCAGCTCGGCGTGCTCCGCTGCCTTGGTGTGGGCCTCGGCGGCGGAGGCGGCTGCGGTGGCGGCCTCCTCGGCCTTGGTGTGGGCGGCCTCCTCGGCCTCGGTGCGGGCGGTGGCCTGCTCCTCGGCGATCCGGGCCGCCTCGAGCAGGCGGCGCTCGGCGGCCTCCAGCTCCTTGCCCCTCGCGAGCGCGGCCTCCTCGGCCTCGGCGCGCTCCTTGGCACGGGTGTCGGCGAGCTTCTCGGCCTCGACCCGGGCGCGGGCGTACTCCTCGGCTGCCTTCTCCGCGACCTCGCGCGCCTGGTGGGCGTCGGCGGCCAGCTCGGCGTGGAGCTTGGCGGTCTCGTCGGCCTTCGCGCGGGCGGTCGCGTGCTGGGCGGCGGACTCCTCGGCCACCAGCCGCTCGGCCGCCTGCTCGGCGGCCGCCTGCTCGGCTGAGATGCGAAGCGACTCGGCTGCGGCAGCGGCGCGGGCCAACTCCGCAGCGCGCGCCGTCAGGTCCTCGTCGTCACCCGGCTGGGCGGCCGAATCCCGGCTCCACCACTTGCCACTGGGGGTCTGCGTGCTCACGAGGGTGAATGCTAACGGCGAAGTAGGTGGTGTGTGGAGTCTCCGAGAGGATTAACACGCTCGCTACCTGGAACTACACTTATGTAATTCTGGGCGGTGCCGACTTCAGTAGACGAGCGCCTGTACGCCGTCGCGCAGGATCTCCTCGGCGAACACGAACGCGCCCTTGATGACCACGCCGTCGATCAGGTCGTCCTCGGTGAGATCGCGACGAGAGGCGCACTGGCTGCATACGGTCACCTGGCCGGCCTCGAGGACCAGCCCGATCAGCTCCTGCAGCGGCGCCGCGTTCTCGAGCGTGAACTCCTCCGCCTTCCCGGGCACCGCGAACCAGGTCGCCTCACCGGTGAGCCACAGCGACACCTTCGCGCCGGCGGTCGCGGCCGCCGAAGCGACCGTGAAGGCCTGGTTCGTACGCTCAGGCGTCTCGGCGCCGACGGTCACCTTCACCACGAGTTCTTGCATGCCGAGCACACTAGCGCTTGCGTTTCGGGTCGTAGCCGACGTACGGCCTAAACTCGGCGTGTGGCTTTCGAACTTCCGGAGAACCTTCACCCCGATGCCGGTCCCTGTGCGTGGATGCTCGGCACCTGGCAGGGCAACGGGCACGGTGACTATCCGACGATCGACAAGTTCGAGTTCGGGCAGGAGCTGATCTTCACCCACGACGGGCGTCCGTTCTTCCACTACTTCGCGCGCTCGTGGATCATCGACCCGGAGACGGGGGAGAAGGTGCGCGACGCGGCGCTGGAGACCGGTTTCGTGCGCTTCCGCCCCGAGGGCGAGGTCGAGTGGGTGATGACGCACAACACCGGCATCGTCGAGGTCTGGTACGGCAAGGCCGAGGGCGGCAAGCTCGACCTCACCACCGATGCGGTCGCCCGCACGGAGACCGCGAAGGAATACACCGCCGGCAAGCGCCTCTACGGCAACGTCGAGGGCGACCTTCTCTACGCCTTCGACATGGCCGCGATGGGTCAGGCGCTGCAGCCGCACCTGTGGGCGCGGCTCAAGCGGGTCAAGAAGTAGGTCCAGGAAGTAGTCGTCATGACCGAGGCCGCTGAGGACTGGCGCGAGGCCCTTCGGGCGAAGGGCTACCGGCTCACGCCCCAGCGCGAGCTGGTCCTCGGTGCCGTCGAGCGACTGCGCCATGCCACCCCCGAGGAGGTGCTCGCGGTCGTACGCGAGTCGTCCTCGGCGATCAACCTCTCCACCGTCTACCGCAACCTCGAGGTGCTCGAGGAGCTGGGGCTGGTGCGGCACGCCCACCTGGGTGAGCGGGCGTCGACCTACCACTCGGTCTCCGGGCGGCCACATTTTCATGCGGTTTGCAGGAAGTGTCAGAAGGTCACCAGTGTTGACCCCTCAGTGGCCGACGGTATCTGCGAGCGGCTGCGTGAGGAGTACGCCTTCGAGGCAGATGTCGCTCATCTGACCGTCTTCGGGGCGTGCGTCGACTGTTCTTCCGAGGAGCCATGATGACTGCCAGCCCGCTTCTGTCCCTGCCCGGTGCCGTCGCCGGCGACGGTGCCGACGCCCCCGTCGCGGCGCACTACGGATCGTTCAACCTGGAACAGCGGACGCTGGCCTCCGGCGAGGGGTTCGTCGACCTCTCCCACCGTGACGTGCTGCGGATCGCGGGACCTGATCGGTTGACCTGGCTGCACTCGCTGACCTCGCAGGCCTTCGAGGGACTGGCTCCCGGGGCCTGGACCTCGGCCCTGATCCTGTCGCCGCAGGGGCATGTCGAGCACTTCTTCTCCGGCGTCGACGACGGCTCCTCCTTCCTGGCATGGACCGAGCCCGGGGCCGGTGAGGCTCTGGTCGGCTACCTGGAGCGGATGAAGTTCTGGTCGGATGTGACCGTGACGGCCGAGCCGTCGCAGGCCTCCGTCTGGCGTCCCACGCAGGGCTACTCGTTCGTCCCGCGTGTGTCCCTGGAGACGTACGCCGCTGCCGCAGGCCCCGCCTGCGGGTTCTGGGCGTTCGAGGCTCTCCGGATCGAGCGCGGCGAGCCGCGGTTCGGCGTGGACACCGACGCGCGCACGATCCCCAACGAGGTCGGCTGGGTGCCGGGTTCGGAAGAGACCGTCGGCCCGGAGTACGCGGTCCATCTCGACAAGGGCTGCTACCGCGGCCAGGAGACGGTCGCCCGCGTCCACACGCTCGGCCGCCCGCCGCGTCGGCTGGTGCTGCTCCACCTCGACGGCTCCGAGAACCGCCTGCCGGCCGCGGGGTCGGAGCTGGTCTTCGGGGAGAAGACAGTCGGCTTCGTCGGGTCCTCGGCTCGACACCACGAGCTCGGCCCGATCGCGTTGGGGCTGGTCAAGCGCAACGTACCCGTGGACGCGCAGCTCGTCGTGGACGGGATGCCGGTCGCTCAGGAGGTCCTCGTCGACCCCGAGATCGGCCTCCACATCCGCCCGCTGCGCTGACCCGCTTCCCTCGATCCGGGTCAGAGCCAGGCCGACGCTCGCGTTCGGTCAGTCCCGCCGACCGGCGGCGACGGCGTCGAGGGCGAGGGTGGCGAGGACGTCGCCGGGGATGCCGGGGTAGCCGTGGCTGAGGGCACGCCAGTCGGCGGGGATGGCGGCGGCGCCCCAGCGGGCGCCGAGGAGGCCGCCGGCGATGGCGGCGACGGTGTCGGTGTCGTTGCCGATCCGGATGGCGGTGTTCAAGGCCTCGACATAGTGCTCGGGTCCTGTGGCCGGGGTCTGAGCGATCGAGGACCAGGCGGCCTGCAGCGCGGTGACGACCCAGCCGTTGGGGTTGAAGGTCGCCGGCGGAGCCGTCTCGGCCTCGTCGAGCTTCTCGGCCCAGAAGGTGGCCTCGGCGGGGGAGAGGTGGGAGAGGCCGGAGCGTACGTCCAGCTCGCCGTGCATCACCGCGTGCTCGATCGCCAGGGACCACAGCACGCAGCCGGACCGAGCGTGCTCGTCCCAGTGGGTCAGCGCACTGACAGCGGCGGCGGCCTCGGCGACGGCCGGGCGGTCGCCGAGATGGCGGAGCGGGACCGGCGCGGTACGCATCAGGGAGCCGTTGCCTCCGGTGTGGCCGGTCGTCGCGTGCAGCTTCTCCGAGACCTGCCGCAGCTGCGCGGCGGTCGGCGCGGGGCCGGCGGTGTCGAGCACCCGGGCGGTCTGGTTGCCGATGTCCTTCGGATCCGACTCCGCCCACGTCCGGAAGTTGCGGCCGACCGCGGTCAGCCCCTCCTCGGTGCGCAGGTCGAGCCCGCCGGCGGCGGCGTCGAGGATGCACCACGCCATCGTCGTGTCGTCGGTCCACTCCCCGGGCGCGAACGGGCCGAGCCCGCCACCGAGCATCTGCGCCTTCTCGTCCGCGCCGAGCCGAGGCCGGTCGAACTCGTAGTGAGCCCCGAGCGCATCCGCGACCGCGGTTCCGACGATGGCCCCGACGGCCCGGTCACTCTGAGACTCCGTGAGATCGGATTGGGTCAGCTCCACGCGACCAGAGACTAGCCGCGGGTGTACTGGACGTGGGTGTCGGCCGCGGCGCGGGTGAAGCCGAGGCCCTCGTAGAGACGTACGGCCGGCGTGTTGTCGCCCTCGACATAGAGATGGATCTGCTCGACGCCGGCGGTGGCCAGGTGGTTCAGCCCGAGGAGGGTGACCAGCTTGCCGAGGCCGCGGCCCTGCGCGGCGGGGTCGACACCGACGACGTAGACCTCGCCCTCGGTCTCGCTGTGGCGCTTGGTCCAGTGGAACGCGAGCAGCTTCTCGCCCTCCCAGGCGGTGACCAGCCCCGACGGATCGAACCACGGCTCCGACATCCGCTCCCGCAGACCGGCCTCGTCCAGCGATCCCTGCTCGGGGTGGTGCGCGAAGGCGGCGGCGTTGACCCGGAGCAGCTCGGCCTCGTCGCCGGGCTCGAAGCCGCGTACGACGATCCCGTCCGGGGTCTCGGGAGCCGGCGGGAGACCGGCGACGGGCCGCCGCATCACCCACAGCTCACGGGTGCGCTTCCAGCCCTGCGTGGCGGCCAGCCGGGCGGCCGCCGGGTTGTCCCCGTGGGACCAGGCCGTGGTCCCGGACGCCAGCGACGGCGCCCGGAGCAGCAGCTGTCGCCCCAGGCCGACCCCCCGATGCTGAGTCAGCACCACGAGCGAGAGCTCGGCGCCGATCAAGAGCCCGAAGCCGCGTACGTCACCCCAGATCGTGGCATCGTCCGGACGGTTGCGCAGCGTCAGGAGCGTCGCCTCGTCGAGCGGCGCCACGCCATCGTATGCCTCGGTCGCCTTCGCGATGGCCAGGACCTGATCGACGGTGAGTGCCATAGGTGCAGCCTAGGCGTCGGCCCCCAGGCGAGGAGACGGGGTCAGTCGGGCGCCGTCGGCGGCGGCCTCGTTGTTCTTCGAGGGCAGCACGAAGCGGTAGCCGACGTTGCGGACGGTGCCGATGAGGGTCTCGTTCTCGGGGCCGAGCTTGGCGCGCAGGCGACGTACGTGGACGTCGACGGTGCGGGTGCCTCCGAAGTAGTCGTAGCCCCACACCTCCTGCAGCAGCTGCTGGCGGGAGAAGACGCGGCCCGGGTGCTGGGCGAGGAACTTCAGGAGCTCGAACTCCTTGAAGGTCAGGTCGAGCGGGCGGCCGCCGATCTTGGCGGTGTAGGTGGCGTCGTCGACGACGACCTCGCCGGAGCGGATGACGTGGGCCTCGGGGTCGGAAGCCTCGCGGGCCGCGGAGATGCGGCCGATCGCGAGCTTGATCCGCGCCTCGAGCTCGGCCGGGCCGCAGGTGTGCAGCACGACGTCGTCCATGCCCCAGTCGTGGGCGACGACGGCGAGGCCACCCTCGGTGGCGACGAGCAGAACGGGGATGTCGGTGCCGGTCGTGCGGATCAGACGACACAGGTCACGGGCCTGGGCGAGGTCCTGCCGGCCGTCCACCAGCAGCAGGTCGGAGTCCGGCGCCTCGAGAAGCGCGCTACCTTCAGCAGGAAGGATCTTCACCTGATGGCCGAGGAGAGAAAGTCCGGGGAGGACATCTGCCGAGGGCTGAAGCGAACTGGTCAGCAAAAGAAGCGAGCTCATTGGGGGTGCCTCTCGGTCAGAGAAAGAGGAGCACCGAAACGCAACATTGAGCCTCGGTGAGGTGATCGTTGGACCATATTAACGAAACCTCGCGGTGACATAGGAAGGTTGTCCACGAGAAAGTGACGAAAGTTATAGAGGTCCGCTACTGGGCCGCAGCCAAGTCCGCGGCCGGGACTCCGTCCGACCAGATCGAGGTCGACGGCCCGTTGACGCTGGCCGAAGTCGTACGCCGTGCCGCGGAGCTGCACGCCGGCACCCGCCTTCCCGAGGTGCTGAAGGTCTGCTCGGCGCTCATCGGGGACCGTCCGGCAGGAACGGCCGACCCCGATGGGATCGAGGTCCCACCGGGGTCGACGGTCGAGTTCCTCCCGCCGTTCGCGGGTGGCTAGATCACAGCTGGCCGGGGAGCCCGCGCCCGGCGGCTCACCTGCGTAAGGGCTTGCCGGGCACGGGCAGGTCCTCAGCGCTCGATCGCGGCGGGCTCCGGATTGTCGCTCGTGGCGATCTGGATCTTGCGGGGCTTGGCCCTCTCGGCGACCGGGACGACCAGGCGCAGCACGCCGGCGTCGTAGGCGGCCTCGATGTGGTCGAGGTCCAGGTTGTCGCCGAGCACGAGCTGACGGCTGAAGGTGCCACGCACGCGCTCGTTGGCCAGCATCTGCCAGTCGCCGTTCCTGGCGACGCGCTCGGCCTTGACGGTGAGCACGTTGCGCTCGACGTCGAGGTCGATCGTGTCCGGGCTGACGCCGGGAAGGTCGAACTCGATGACGAACCGGTCGCCCTCGCGCCAGGCGTCCATCGGCATCACGGCCGGGCGGTTCGTGGTGCCGCCGCCCAGGAGCTGCTGGGTGATGCGGTCGAACTCGCGGAACGGATCGGTGCTTCGGATCAGCATGATTCCCTCCTCACGGGATCTATATCAGTGGATACACCCTTTATATATTCCAATGCCTAGGGAATTTCAAGCCCACGTGTCAGAATCATTCTGTGAAGGAGCGAACAAGGGCCGTCTACGCCATCTCGGTGGCAGCCGATATGGCCGAGATGCAGATCCAGAACCTCCGCGTCTACGAGCGCAGGGGACTGGTCGACCCTGCGCGCACGGCCGGCGGCACCCGGCTCTACTCCGTCGCCGACATCGAGCGCCTGATTCACATCCGCGACCTTCTCGCCGACGGCCTCAACCTCGCCGGGATCGCCCGCGTGCTTGCCCTGGAGGAGGACGTACGCGGGCTGAAAGCCGCCAACGAGAGGCTTCGGCGCGCCTCGGGGGAATCAGCGGGGCCGGTTACCGGTTCAATAGTCACATGAGCATCGGAGCCTGGATCGCCGTCATCGCGATAGCCGTCGCGCTCGCCTTTGGTCTGTTCCGGCTGTTCACCGATGGCCGCTTCCGAGGCACGAAGGAGCTCCACGTGGCCCATGAGGATCACCCGCCCGAGCCACACGCCTGGGATGCGGTCACCGAAGCACTTGGTGAGGCCGAGCTCGGTGAGCGCGCGACGCTGGTGCAGTTCTCCTCTGCCTTCTGCGCCCCGTGCCGGGCGACCCGGCGGATCCTGGGCGAGGTGGCCGAGATCGTCCCGGGCGTGGTGCATGTCGAGATCGACGCCGAGCACCATCTCGACCTGGTGCGTCGCCTCGACATCCTGCGTACGCCGACGACGCTGGTCATCGACGGCGCCGGGAACGAGATCGCGCGGGCCACGGGGGCTCCGCGCAAGGAGCAGGTCCTGAGCGCGATTCCTGCCTTCGATCTCGAATCCTGACACGCTCGTCCATATGACGAGACATTCGTTTCGTGGCCGTCGGCCATCGCGCTACTGTCATCGCATGTTCTCGACCATGCTGACCAAGCGCCGCGCAGTGGATCACTGCCGCGTGCGCTCGGCGCTGTGTCGTTCCTGCCGCTGATTCCCTGAGATTTGTCGACTCAGTCGACACCGGGGATCGCTTTCGCCTGTCAGGCTCGTCCTGACGACCTCCCCTCCACTCTCGCAGGAGCACACCTATGTCCGAGACCTCGAGCACGACGGCTACACAGACCGGAATCGACCCCCGCGGCCCGCAGTTCACTGCAGCGGTGACCGTTGTCGTGCTCATCCTGGCCCTGCTGCTCCCGCAGCCATGGGCTCTGGTGGTCACGGTCATCCAGACGGTGCTCTTCGCGATCGGGGCAGGTCTCGGCGTTCAGCGGACCCCTCATGCCTGGCTCTTCAAGAAGTTCGTACGTCCCCGGCTCGGTGCGCCGGACGAGCTCGAGGACCCGGCCCCGCCCCGATTCGCCCAGGGGGTCGGCCTCGCCTTCCTGCTGGTCGCGCTCGTGGGCTACCTCCTCGGCGCCACGCTCGTGGCGCAGATCGCCCTCGGCCTCGCGCTGGTCGCGGCCGTGCTCAATGCCGTCTTCCGGTTCTGCCTCGGCTGCGAGATCTATCTGCTGATCAGGCGTTTCGCCTAGTCCCCTGAACGCAAGACTGAACCATTTTTATGGCCAACGAAAGGTACCTAGATGACCCGCGAGAACTCCCTCGTCTCCGCCCAGTGGGTGGAGGAGCACCTCGATGACCCGAAGGTGGTGCTGATCGAGGTCGACGAAGACACCACCGCCTACGACAAGGGCCACATCAAGGGTGCGATCAAGCTCGACTGGACCACCGACCTGCAGGACCAGGTGCGCCGCGACTTCGTCAACAAGGACCAGTTCTCCGCGCTGCTCTCCGAGCGTGGCGTCGCCAACGACGACACTGTGGTGCTCTATGGCGGCAACAACAACTGGTTCGCCGCGTACGCCTTCTGGTACTTCAAGCTCTACGGCCACCAGGACGTCAAGCTCCTCGACGGCGGCCGCAAGAAGTGGGAACTGGACTCCCGCGAGCTGACCGACGAGGCCGTCACCCGCGAGGCGGCCAGCTACACCGCCCAGGACCAGGACCTCTCGATCCGGGCCTTCCGTGACGAGACCGTCGAGGCCATCGGCGTCAAGAACCTGGTCGACGTGCGGTCGCCCGACGAGTTCGCCGGCCGCCTCCTCGCCCCGGCTCACCTCCCGCAGGAGCAGGCCCAGCGCGCCGGTCACATCCCGACCGCGGCCAACGTCCCGTGGTCCAAGGCTGCCAACGACGACGGCACCTTCCGCTCCGACGAGGAGCTCAAGGAGATCTACTCCGAGGCCGGCGTCGACTGGAGCAAGGACACCAT
This sequence comes from Nocardioides sp. NPDC059952, assembly GCF_042730435.1. Classification (NCBI taxonomy): domain Bacteria; kingdom Bacillati; phylum Actinomycetota; class Actinomycetes; order Propionibacteriales; family Nocardioidaceae; genus Nocardioides; species Nocardioides sp. NPDC059952. The sequence goes on from NZ_JBHWLY010000039.1 coordinate 34,854, forward strand.
CGCCTACTGCCGCATCGGCGAGCGCTCCTCGCACACCTGGTTCGTGCTCAAGGAGCTCCTCGGCCAGGAGAACGTGAAGAACTACGACGGCTCGTGGACCGAGTACGGCTCCCTCGTCGGCGTCCCGGTCGTCACCGGCGACGAGCCCGGGGAGGCCTGAGCATGTGCGGAGCAACTGAGGGCGGGCTCTCGCTCGCCGGCGTCGACGTCGCCAAGGAAGCAGTCATCCAGGGTCAGGTGACCCGTGACGGGTCGCCGGTCCACGGTGCCTACGTCCGGCTGCTCGACCGCACCGGCGAGTTCACCGCCGAGGTGCCCACCTCGGCCACCGGCCACTTCCGGTTCTTCGCCGGCGACGGCGAGTGGACCCTGCGTACGCTCGCGCCGAAGGCGGAGCCTGTGGACAAGAAGGTCCACGCAGCGGTCGGCAACGTCGCCGAGGTGACGATCCCGATCGGCTGATCACTCGCGATCACCGCTTACCGGCCCGTCCTGCTCCGGCAGGGCGGGCCGGCGGCGTTCTCGGGCGGGGCCAAGCGCTCAGCCCGGGTTCGAGGAGCCCGGTGGAAGTCGGCGGTTGAGCGAGAAGAGCCGCCCGAGCACGGGCATGAGCACGATGTTGACCGCGTGCAGGATGCCGATGACCAGCAGGATCCCGGCGATCCTCGCCAGCTCGTCGCTGAGCTGGGCGGCAGAGATGGAGCCGGCGGAGCCGAGCCAGGAGTCGGCCGGCTCGAACCGGATCGTCAGGAGGATGTAGGCGATGAAGATCAGGTAGTAGACGATGTCGGTCAGCACGATGTAGCTCTTGCCGGTCCGCGGGTTGTCGTGGAAGACATCGGCGGCGTACGCACGACCGAACCGCTTGATCAGCGGCCCGAGCCACAGGGCGAGCCCGATGAGGATCGCGGTCGTCAGGATTTCGAGCGTCCACCAGGGCATGGTTTCCTCCCCGTTCCGTTCACGGATCTTGTTGACGTACGCCACCACGCCGAGGACCACGGCGACGAGGACGATGGCGGCGACGACGCGGCGGCGCGTCCGGCGGCGTACCTGGTCCCCGGCGATGCCGTCGACCACCCGGGCGAACAGGTCAGCGGACGGCGGTGGCGGACTGGCCGGGTCCCCCATCGCGTCTCGCAGCAGATCGTCGATCCGGCTCATCGGGACTCGACCAGCGTCTCTGCCAGGCTCTTGCGGCCGCGCCGAAGGTGGGTCTTGACGGAATTCTCCGACAGACCGAGAGCGGTGGCGATCTCGGCGATGCCGAGGTCGTAGTAGTAATGCAGGCTGATGCACTCGCGCTGTCGGGTGGGGAGGCCGCGCAGCGCGGCGATCACCTCGTCTCGGGCGGCGTGGTCCACCGCCTGGTCCTCGGCCGAGGCCTCGTAGGGCTCCGCCGGCGGTTGATGGCGCAGAGAGACGAACCCGCGGCGGTTGTGATCGCGGGCGAGGTTGACGACGATCACGCGCAGGTACGCGGTCGCCTTGGTGTGGTCCCGGAGCCGATGGGCGTGCCGGGCCAGCCGGATGAAGGCCTCCTGGACGAGATCTTCGGCCGCTGTCTTGTCATCCACATACCACCGAGCCATGTGCACCAGCGCCGCCCCTTCGCTCTCGAAGAGCGCCACGAGCAGGCCGTCGCCGATGGCGACGTCGACGTCCGCTTCGTCCATGGCACTCGTCCCATCACTCTCTAGACGAGTGGGACGGGCGATCGGGGTGACAGCCCCCGAGAGGAAAAAAGAACTGCTTCGGCCGGTCACCCTCCGCGGCCGGCGCAAACGTCTTCGAAGCAGAGTTTACAAATGCCTCTACTCCCAAGGAGGGGTCCTATGTCCTTCATGAACAGCCCCAAGATGGCTATCGAGATGGCGGCGGAGCACCGTGCTCGCGAGATCGCCGCCCAGCAGGCTCGGCACGGACTCCGGCTCGCCAGGCAGGCTCGACGACAGGCGAGGTTCGCCGAGCAGATCGCCCGGCAGGCGGCTCTCTACGCGGAGAACCCGGACCTGCCCGTGGAGTGGCTCCCGAAGCCCCCGCGTCAGCACACCGACAGCGTCTTCGTCCTGGTGAGCCGGGTCAGGGACTTCGTCCGTGATCTCGGCGGGCACGGTGGTAGGACTCCTGGTGTCCAGGCGCGGTGAGCTCGGCCGCTCCGTCCTCCTCTTCGTCGGGTTCGGGTTCGGCTGGGCGGTCGCGGCTCGGCTCTTCATGCGGTTCTTCAGCGACGATCCCTCGTTCACGCTGCAGGGAACCGGCATGATCGTGGGCCTCGTACTGCTCGAGTTCATCGGGCTCGGGGCCGTCCGAGGTGCTCGGCGATCAGGGCGTACGCGCTGGTGGCGGCTCGCGCCCGTGCCGGGACTGCTGCTCTACTTCAGTCTGGGCATGGTGTTCGTGCCCTGCGTCGTCGCCGGGCTCGTTGTCGGGCGTTGCCGTCGAGCGCCGGTCATCGGGCTGGTCACCCTGGTGGGTGTGGCGGGCTCCATCGCCGTTCCCGTGGTGCTGATGCTGGGCGACTCCGGCATCCCGATGGCGCCGACCTTCTTCGCGGGAATGGTCCTGTATGTCGCGTGCTGCCTCGGGCTTGTCGCCGCCTCGAGCGAGTGGTCGCGCCCCTGGCGCCGGCCGATTCGAACCAGCGAGTCGCCGCAACAACCGGCGTACGCAGGCGGCCTCTAGCTTCAGAGCGAAGGAAATCTTGCGGTCCAAGCGGGATATGACGATAGGTTGTCCTCATGTCTGGACTGCTTGTGACCGTGGCGCCGACCGGGGCGGAAACCGCGAAGGAAGACTGCCCGCAGCTGCCGACGACGCTCGAGGAGCTCGTCGCGACGGCGGTTGAGTGCGAGGAGGCCGGCGCGCGGATGATCCACGTCCACATCCGCGACGACGACCATGCGCCGACGCTCGACCTCGGCCGGCTCACCGAGACGGTCGATGCGCTCCACGAGAAGACCGAGCTGATCGTGCAGCTCTCCACCGGAGGCTCGGTCCATGACCCGCTGGACAAGCGGCTGAAGGTGCTCGACGCCGGGCCGGACTCGTGCTCGCTGACGATGGGCACGACCAACTTCGGCGACGACGTCTTCTCCAACCCGTGGCCGTTCATCGCCGAGCTCTACCAGCTCACCCAGGAGCGCGGCGTGGTGCCGGAGTTCGAGCTCTTCGACCTGGGCCACGTCGCCGCGCTGCAGCGGCTGCTGGGGAAGTACGGGCTGCCCGCCGGCGGCAAGGTCCACGTCGACTTCGTCATGGGCGTGCCCGGCGGCATGCCCGGCACCTCGGCCGCACTGGTCGCCGGTGTCGCCGCGCTCCCGGCCGAGGTCACCTCGTGGTCGGCGACCGGTATCGGCCGCTCGACCCTCCCGGTCATGCTCACCTCGCTGGCCATGGGCGGCCACCTGCGGGTCGGGATGGAGGACGTACTCACCCTCGCCAAGGGTGTCCCGGTCGACGCCAACCGCCAGCTCGTCGAGCGAGCCTTCGAAGCGGCCGCGGTCGCCCAGCGCCAGCCGATGAGTGCCGACGACGCCTGGGCGCTCCTCGGGCTGAAGCGATAGCTGATCCGCCGAGTCGGCTCGTTCTGACGCAGATCGACGCCGAGTCGGCTCGTCATGACGAGCCGACTCGGCACGGTTTTCGGTCAGTTCGAGCCGACTCGGCGGCTATTTCTGGGACAGTTGCGCCGACTCGGCGGTGAGGTAGCGGTCGATCGTCGGGGCGACCCAGTCGACGATCTCGTCGGGGGTCATCTCGACGATGGGCGGGAGATGGAGTACGTAGCGGCCCAGTGCGATGCCGAGGAGCTGGGTGGCGACGAGGGCTGCCCGGCGGGCGGCCTGGGCAGGGTCGGGGCACAGAGGAGCGACGGCGGCGGCGACCTGGGTGGCGAAGATGCTCCGCATCTGCTCCGCGGCCTGAGGGTCCGAGGCGGCCCGGCGGAGCAAGGCCATCAGGGTGCCCTCGGAGTCCCAGGTGCGTACGAAATGGTTGGTCACCACGCGGCCGACCTCGCCCGCCGGGGTCGTGGAGAGGTCAGGGAGCTCCAGGTCGATCGAGGCGGCGGCGGTGAAGAGCTCCTCCTTGCTGCCGAAGTAGCGCATCACCATCGACGGGTCGATCTGCGCCTCTGAGGCGATCGCTCGGATGGTCGTGCGGTCGTACCCCTGACGCGCGAAGTGCTCGCGCGCGACGGCGAGGATGCGCTCGCGGGTCTCGGCTCCGGATCGACGGGTCTCGGTCATGCCAACGATTGTAGGCCAACACCCGTTGACGTCACAGCGACGGCGCGCTAACTTGGTCAACACCGGTTGGCCAACACTCGTTGACCAACGACCCGACGCAAGGAGAGCATCATGTCCACCATCACCACTGATGTCCTCGTCACCGGCGCCGGCCCCACCGGGCTGGCGGTGGCGGCCAAGCTGGCCGCGGCCGGCATCGACGTCACCGTCATCGACAACCAGGCATCCGGGGACAACACCTCCCGGGCCGCCGTCGTCCACGCCCGCACCCTGGAGGTCCTCGCCGACCTCGGCGTCTCCGAGCGCCTCACCAAGGAGGGGATCGAGGCGCCGACCTTCACCATCCGCGATCGCGACAAGGTCCTGGTGCCGATCCGTTTCGACGACCTGCCCAGCGACTTCCCCTACGCCCTCATGGTGTCCCAGGCGGTCACCGAGCGCATCCTCCTCGAGCGCCTCGCCGAGCTCGGCGGTCACGTACGCCGCCCGCTCGCCCTCGTCGACCTCCGCCAGGACGACGAAGGCGTCACCGCCACCACCGAGGACGGCACCGAGATCCGGGCGCGCTACCTCGTCGGTGCTGACGGCATGCACTCCATCGTGCGCGACAAGGCCGGGATCGGCTTCCCGGGAGGCAAGTACGCCGAGTCGTTCAGCCTCGCCGACGTACGCGTCGAGGGCGACCTGCCGCACGACGAGGTCATCCTCTACTTCTCGCCCGAGGGCACCCTGGTCTGCGCGCCGCTGCCCGACGGCTCGTTCCGGTTCGTCGCACCGGTCTCCGAGGCACCGGCCGAGCCCGACGTCGACTACGTCCAGGGTCTCCTCGACCGGCGCGGCGGCGTGAAGAGCCCGGTCAAGGTCGCCGAGGTCGTGTGGGGATCGCGGTTCCGGGTCCACCACCGCGTCGCCGACGCCTACCGCGCGGGCCGGGTGGTTATCGCGGGCGACGCGGCCCACGTGCACAGCCCCGCCGGCGGCCAGGGCATGAACACCGGGCTCCAGGACGCGGTCGTGCTCGGCGACGCGCTCGTCGCCACGATCACCGACGGTGACGAGGCCGCGCTCGACGACTACGCCTCCCGCCGCCGGCCGGTCGCCGAGGAGGTCATCGCGCTCTCCGACCGGCTGACCCGGTTCGGCATCGCGCAGGGGGTCCGGCGCAGCGTACGGAACCTGGTGCTGTCCACGCTCGCGAGGCTCCCGCGCTTCCGCCGGATGCTCGCCTGGCGCCTGTCCGGGCTGGTCTACCGTGACCGGTGACGGTGCGGATGCTCACCGAGGTAACTCGGTCGACGCTCACTGCCTTCGTGGAACTCCGCGAGGGCAGTAGATGCTCACCGAGGTAACTCGGTCAGCATCCCCTCGCCTCCGCGCCGCGGCTCAGGCCAGGTCGAGGTAGCCGGCCGAGCGCAGGCCCTCGATGACGTCGTCCAAGGCGTCCTCGATCGAGCGGCCGGTGGTGTCCACGCGTACGTCGGCGTCGGCCGGCTCCTCGTGAGGCGATCATGGGGCTCGGGGGTTAACGAGTCGCCCCGCTGGCCGAGCGTTTCCGGATCAGGTGCATACGGGCGTGCCCGCCGGGGTATGTTTGCGAAACCTACGCCCGCCGCACACGAAGAAGCCATTCATGATCCGACGCTGGTCTCCGTACGCCGCGAGTGTGCTTCTCGCTGCCGCCGCTCTCGCCTGGAACGTCCCCGCGGCGGCCCAGTCGGTCCCGACGTGCGATGGCTCCATTGTCACCGTGAACCTCGCGACCGGCGACGCGCCGACGGAGGGTGATGATGTGATCCTCGGTACCGCCGAGGCGGAGGTGATCGATGGGCGCGAAGGTGACGACATCGTCTGCGGTGGCGACGGAGCGGACACACTCAATGGAGGTCCAGGGAACGACAAGATCTTCGGTGGTGCCGGCGACGACCGGAGCCGCGACGGTGGCGGCAACGACCATGTCGACCTCGGCTCCGGAAAGGACCAGGTTAGCTACCAGGACGCGACCGCGGGCGTCAGTGTCGCGCTGTCGAGCACGGCCGTGCAGAACACTGGTGGTGGCGGGGCGGACCGTCTGGTCGGTGTCGAGGACATCCTCGGTACCTCGTACGAGGACGTCCTGACGGCATCACCCGCAGGATCAGACATCGACGGACGTGGGGGCGCGGACGTGGTCTACAGCGGCATCGGATACGACCGCTTCCACGCTCGCGAAGGCCTCGTCCTCTCCTACGAACGGGCCACCGCGGCGGCTCATGTCGAGGGCGGCAGGTCGGACCCGACGGTCTGGGTCGAGGGTGAGGAGGCCGATGCGATCGTTCCGATGACCGTCCAGGACCGGATCAGCCTTGCCGGCACAAGGTTGGTTTTGACGGCCTACGGCGACCACGTGAACGCCGGCGCCTTCTGTGACGTCGACGCCAGGGGCGGTGCCGATGTGGTGTTCAGCACCGCGACCAGCCTCTTGGGTGGGTCGTGGTCCTGTCCCGCCGGGACGACGGTGAGGGCCGGCGACGGCGATGACCGCCTCGAGATCTCGTGGCGACCCGACCTGAGCGCCACCCTGCCCGTGATCGACACGTTCGACGGTGGCAGTGGCCAGGACTCGGTCGACTTCTCCAGGTCCGATCGGGCCGTCACCTACAACGCAGGTGACGGCACGCGCACATATGGTGACCAGAGGATCACCACCATCAGCGCTGAAGGGATCATCGGCTCGGCGTACGCCGACGTGCTCACCGGCGACGCCCGGAACAATCGGATCGCCGGCGAACTGGGCAACGACAGGATCTCCGGCGGCGCGGGTGACGACACAATCCTCGGCAATGGTCGCCTGAATGCTGCCAACGACAATGACGTCCTCTCCGGAGATGCCGGAGCTGACATGATCGTCGGCGACGGCGGTACTGACACCGTGAGCTATGCGACAGCGACCGGTGCCGTACGGGCGAGCCTTTCCGGGGCGACCGGAGCCGCAGGAACCGACACGATCCGCAGCGTCGAGAACCTGACTGGCAGTGGCCATGCCGACATACTGAGCGGAAACTCGGCATCGAACGTGATCAACGGCGGCGGAGGCAACGACGCTCTCGCCGGAGGCGGCCAGGACGACCGCCTGATCGGCGGTTCCGGGACGGACACTGCGTCCTATGCGACAGCGCCGGCCGGCGTCACCGCCACCCTCTCCAAAGTACAGGTGAGCGACGGCACCGACACATTGTCCCAGGTTGAGAACCTGACCGGCAGTAGGTATGCCGACATCCTCGTCGGCAGTTCGGGCGCAAATGTGCTGCTCGGTGGCGCCGGGAACGACCGGATCCGACCCGGCCTCGGCAACGACCGTGTCGATGGTGGCAGCGGGTTCGACATCGTCTCGTACGCCGCTGTCACCCGTGCGGTCAAGGTCTCACTTGCGCGCACGACCGCTCAGAGCACAGGTGGAGCAGGCACAGAGACGCTCCGTGGCGTAGAAGGGCTCGTCGGCACATCCAGTGCCGACGCGCTCACCGGCAACGCCGCCGCCAATCGGCTCGAGGGCGGCCCAGGATACGACCGGCTCTACGGAGCCGCCGGCCAGGACCGCATCTACGGAGGCACGGGTCGGGATTATGGCGACGGTGGCCGGGGCCGTGACTGGTCAACGTCGGTCGAGCGGCGGGTCCGTATTCCCTAAGAATTTCGCCCGAACATCCGGCGGTCGATCGGAGATGTCGCGGCGCGAGCGTCGGGCGTCGCGCTCGTTGATGCTCGATCAGGTTGCTCGCCGGCCGATTTCGCTGAGGTTCTGCGCAGCGGCTACGCGCCTTGGAGGGACTACTGCCCAGGGACGCTCTCGAGGTCGAGGTAGCCGGCTTTCTTCAGCCCGGTGAGCACGTCCCCGAGGGCGTCCTCGATCGAGCGGCCGGTGGTGTCGACGCGTACGTCGGCGTCGGCCGGCTCCTCGTAGGGCGAGGAGATCCCGGTGAACTCCGGGATCTCGCCACGACGGGCCTTGGCGTAGAGGCCCTTGCGGTCGCGTCGCTCGCACTCCTCGAGCGGCGTGGCGACATGGACCAGGAAGAAGGCGCCGCCGGCGTCGTCGACGTAGCCGCGTACGTCCTGGCGGGTCGAGTCGAACGGCGCGATGGGGGAGCAGACGGCGAGGCCGCCGTGGCGGGAGATCTCGGCGGCCACCCAGCCGATCCGGCGGATGTTGGTCTCCCGGTCCTCCTTGGAGAAGGTCAGCCCGGCCGACAGGTTGCGGCGCACGACATCGCCGTCGAGCGAGGTGACCGTGCGCGCGCCCTGCTCGAGGATCCTGTCCATCAGGGCACGAGCGAGGGTGGACTTGCCGGAGCCGGACAGGCCGGTGAAGAAGATGACCAGACCCTGATTCTCGGGCGTGGGCTGGTCGAAGTCGATGACCGCGGCGATGTCGTCGGGGTAGTCGTCGGACGCGGGGGTGGCCAGCGCGTGGACCGGGTCACCCCCTGCGTACGCCTCGACGACCGCCACGCCCAGCGCATGGTCGGCCTCGGGGTCGTCGTGAGCAGCCAGCGGCACCGCGACGACGGCCGCGTCGGGCAGGGCGTCGGCGGCCAGCAGGGACGCGCGCAGCAGCGCGACGGCCGAGAGCGCCGGGGTGCCGTGCCCGACCAGAGCGAGCAGCAGCACCGGCCCGAGGGTCGCGATCTCCGCGATCTCGGCGGTGGTGAGCGCGTCGGTGACCGGGACGACCGTCCGCCCGGCGTACGCCTTCCGGGTCTGTGACGGGGTGAGGTAGAGCCGCCGGAACGGACCGTAGGCGGGGGAGGACAGGCCGGTGACCTCGCCGGCGGGCCAGGTGACGCGTGCCAGCGGGAGGCCCTCGGGGTCGACGATCTCGACCGAGCCGTCCTCGGCTGCGGCTGCGGCGACCGCGGACGGCAGGGCGAGGGTCAGCGGAGAGCCGGGCGCGTTCAGCGGGCCCGGGAGGGCGCCGGAGACGATCAGCTCGATGTCATCGAGCTCGCGCGGCGAGGGAGAGAACTGCGGCACTGGGGCACCTTTGTATCAGGCGTCCGCCAATCCCGAGTCGGCGCGTCCGCACCTTGCTTTCTCGCTTCGCTCGAAAGACTGCGATGCAGACGCGCCGACTCGGGCTTGGCTGAACGCTAGTCGTTGATCATGCCCGCGCCGACGGTGACGCCGGTCGCCTCGTCGATGAGGATGAAGGAGCCGGTGGTGCGGTTCTTCGAGTAGGGGTCGCACAGCAGCGGCTTGGTGGTGCGCAGCTGCACGCGGCCGATCTCGTTGAGCCCGAGCTCCTTGGTCTCCAGGTCGCGGTGGAGGCTGTTGACGTCCAAGCGGTACTGGATGTCCTTGACCAGCGCTCGCGCCGAGTTGGAGGTGTGCTTGATGGCCAGCTTCTGCCGCGGACGCAGCGGAGCGTTGGTCATCCAGCAGATCATCGCGTCGATGTCCTGGCTCGGCTCGGGGGCGTTCTTGACCCGCGAGATCATGTCGCCGCGGCTCACGTCGACGTCGTCCTCGAGTCGCACCGTCACCGACATCGGCGGGAACGCCTCGGGGATCTCCTGGTCGAACAGGTCGATCCCGGCGATCCGGCTGGTCATCCCGGAGGGGAGCACCATGACCTCGTCGCCCGGCTTGAGCACGCCACCGGCGACCTGGCCCGCGTAGCCGCGGTAGTCGTGGTGGTCGTCGGACTTCGGCCGGATGACGTACTGCACCGGAAGGCGCACGTCGACCAGGTCGCGGTCGGAGGCGACGTGGACGTGCTCGAGGTGGTGGATCAGCGTCGGGCCGGAGTACCAGTCCATGCTGGTCGAGCGGGTCACCACGTTGTCGCCCTGGAGCGCCGAGATCGGGATGACCTCGAGGTCCGGGATGTTGAGCTTGGTCGCGAACGCGGTGAACTCGGCCGAGATCTTGTTGTAGACCTCCTGGGAGTAGTCCACGAGGTCCATCTTGTTGATGCACAGGACCAGGTGGGGCACGCGCAGCAGCGAGAGCAGCACCGCGTGGCGGCGCGACTGCTCGGTCAGGCCGTGACGAGCGTCGACGAGCACCAGGCCGAGGTCGGCGGTGGAGGCACCGGTGACCATGTTGCGCGTGTACTGCACGTGGCCCGGCGTGTCGGCGATGATGAACTTGCGGTTGGGCGTCGCGAAGTAGCGGTAGGCCACATCGATGGTGATGCCCTGCTCGCGCTCGGAGCGCAGCCCGTCGGTCAGCAGCGACAGGTCGACGTAGCCGTGACCCTTGTCCTGGGAGGTCTTCTCGACCGATTCGAGCTGGTCGGTGAAGATCGACTTCGAGTCGAACAGCAGCCGCCCGATGAGGGTGGACTTGCCGTCGTCGACCGAGCCGGCGGTGGCGAACCGCAGAAGGTCCATGGCCATCAGAAGTAACCTTCCTTCTTGCGGTCCTCCATGGCAGCCTCGGAGAACCGGTCGTCACCGCGGGTCGCGCCACGCTCGGTGACCCGGGCGGCGGCGACCTCCTCGATGATCTCCTCGATGGTCGACGCTGTGCTTTCAACGCAACCGGTAAGTGTCATGTCGCCGCAGGTGCGGTAGCGGACCGTACGCTCGGTGACGACCTCGCCCTCGCGCAGCGGGTTGAGCGGGGTCTCGGTCAGCAGCATGCCGTCGCGCTCGAAGACGCGACGCTGGTGGGCGAAGTAGACCTCCGGGATCTCGATGCCCTCGCGGCCGATGTAGTCCCAGATGTCCAGCTCGGTCCAGTTGGAGATCGGGAAGATCCGCATGTGCTCGCCCTCGTGCAGGCGGCCGTTGTAGAGCGACCAGAGCTCGGGGCGCTGCATCTTGGGGTCCCACTGGCCGAACTCGTCGCGGTGGGAGTAGACGCGCTCCTTGGCACGGGCCTTCTCCTCGTCACGGCGACCGCCACCGAAGGCGGCGGTGAAGCCGTTCTCCTCGATCGCGTTCAGCAGGGTGGGGGTCTGGAGCCGGTTGCGCGAGGTCTTGCCGTCGTCGACGACGATGCCGCGCGCGATGGCGTCATCGATGCTCGCGATGACCAGGCGTACGCCCAGGCGGCTGACCCAGCGGTCACGGGTCTCGGCGACCTCGGGGAAGTCGAGTCCGTTGTCGATCTGGAGAACGGGGAATGGGATCTTGGCAGGGAAGAAGGCCTTCTCCGCAAGTCGCAGCATCACGATGCTGTCCTTGCCGCCCGAGAACATCAGGACAGGCTTCTCGAACTCTGCCGCGGCCTCGCGGAAGATGTGGATCGACTCGGCTTCCAGCTGGTCGAGCTGGCTGAGCCGGTAGTCGGCGTGTGTTGCAGTCATTACGGAACCAGAGGACCTCTCCGTCAGGTTGAGGCGCCCATGCTAGTGGCGGCTTCCACGGCACGGCGAAATGTCCCATCCCCGCGTGGGCAGGAATCCGAGTGTACGCACGCGTCGGCCCCTGTCCGGCGGCACCACTCGCACGGTGAGATGCGGCGTCGGGACGGGTCAGCGTCGTGGCGCCACGACGACCCTGTCCCCGGCGAGCAGGAAAGCGATCCTGCCGACGTCGTCGACCGGAGATCCCGCCAGGCCGAGCCGCAGGAGCAGGTCGCGTACGCCGCCGGGGTCGATGTCCTCGCCCGGTCGAGCACCCAGGGCCTGCCGGATCGTCTCGGCGTGGATGCGCCGGCCGCCGAGCCGGTCCCAGCGCTCCGCGACGAGCGCCGCCTGCGCGCCGAAGGTGACCAGCTCGGTGCGGGTGGCGGGGATCCCGCCGGAGCGTGCCCGCCCCAGCTCCGCGATCCTCGCCGAGGCCTCCTCGGGCGTGGTCGGCCGCAGGATGTGCGTCGACGGATGCTCGTACGTCGGCCAGAACCACTTCCCCGAGGCCCGCCGCAGCGCGAACTTCCCCTGGTGGCCGCCGAGCGAGAACCGGGGCCGGGCCCGCTGGTCGAGCCACGAGGTGGGCTGGTTGCGCAGTGCCGCGAGCCGGGTCGCGATCTCGGGCAGCGGTGCCTCGACGGCGTGCGGCGCCCTGCGCCAGGGCAGGTCGGGGTCGGCCGAGAGCGAGACCGCCCCGGGGAGGTCGTCACCGTAGGAGGCGAGCAGCGTCATCGGCTCGGTGTCCGGCAGGCCTCGCTCGCGCGCCCATCTGCGGCGTACGTCGTCGCGGGCGGGGAGCAGGTTGTCCAGCCAGGCGCGGGCGCCCCCCGGGGCGGCCGGACCGGTGCGCGGGAGGGACAGCGAGATCGGGGTCGGGCCGGCGGACTCGACGTAGCTGAAGTCGATCCGGTCGCCGACCTGGCGGAAGGTGCCCATCCGGCGGCGGCCGGCGAAGGCGTACAGCTCTCGCATCAGGGGAGGGCCAGGCAGTGGGCCAGGACGGCGTCGAGATCGACGTCCTCCAGGGGAGGGGCGATCGGGGAGAGCTGCGTCGGCGACAGGTAGACGTCGAGGACCTCCAGCAGTGCGAGCGCCTTGCCGAGCTCGGCGCGCGGATGGCCGGACTCGACGTCGACGACGAACCGCCGGCCCACCCCGGCCCGGTGGGCCAGGTCGCTCTGGGTGAGGCCGGCCCGGCGCCGGGCCGAGCGGACGGCCGACCCGAAGGCGTCCGGCGAGGTCAGGTACGGCGACGGCACAATGAACACTGTACGCGATGTTCCCGTACGGGAACATCGCCGCCAGAGTTCCTGTGACCTGTCCTCAAATCGCTGCCTACAGTGCCGAACATGAAGATCACCGTTGTCGGCGTGGGCTACGTCGGGATGTCGCTCGCCGTCCTGCTCGCCCAGAAGCACGACGTCGTCGTCCTGGACGTCTCCCAGGAGCGGGTCGACCTGGTCAACGCGGCCAGGACCCCGATCGAGGACGCCGAGATCACCAGCTTCCTGGCCACCAAGGAGCTCGGCCTGCGCGCGACCCTCGACAAGGAGGACGCCTATGCGGACGCCGCGTACGTCATCGTCGCCACCCCGACGAACTACGACGAGGCCTCGAACTACTTCGACACCTCCACCGTCGACAGCGTGATCGCCGACGCGGTGAGCTACGCGCCGGAGGCTGCGATCGTGGTGAAGTCGACGATCCCGGTCGGCTACATCGCGGCCAAGCGTGAGCAGCACCCCGAGGCGACGCTCTTCTTCAGCCCCGAGTTCCTCCGCGAGGGGAAGGCGCTCCACGACAACCTGCACCCCTCCCGCATCGTCGTCGGCGACGACTCCCCGGCCGCGAAGGGCTTCGCCGAGCTGCTGCTCGAGGGCTCGCTCGAGCCGGACGTACCCGTGCTGATGACCGGTGCCACCGAGGCCGAGGCGATCAAGCTGTTCGCCAACACCTACCTCGCGCTGCGGGTCGCCTACTTCAACGAGCTGGACACCTACGCCGCGACCCACGGCCTCAACACGCCTCAGATCATCGAGGGCGTCGGCCTGGACCCCCGGATCGGCTCGCACTACAACAACCCGAGCTTCGGCTACGGCGGCTACTGCCTGCCGAAGGACACCAGGCAGCTGCAGGCCAACTACCAAGACGTCCCGCAGAACCTCATCTCGGCGATCGTCGAGGCCAACACCACGCGCAAGGACTTCGTCGCCACCGACATCCTGCGGCGTGAGCCGAAGGTGGTCGGCGTCTACCGGCTGATCATGAAGTCCGGCTCGGACAACTTCCGCGAGTCCTCGATCCAGGGTGTGATGAAGCGGATCAAGGCCAAGGGCGTCGAGGTGGTCATCTTCGAGCCGGAGCTCGACGACCCGACTTTCTTCCACTCCGAGATCATCAAGGACCTCGACGAGTTCAAGCAGCGGGCCGACGTGATCATCGCCAACCGGCGCACCGACGTGCTCGCCGACGTCGCCGACAAGGTCTACACGCGCGACATCTACGGCCGCGACTGAGGCCCTCTCGCGGAGAGATCTGCTCCCGTGGGCGACCTGCGGGTAACGGACCGGTGAACATCGGCTCTCGATGAACCGCGCGTGGAAACGTACAGTTATGGTCGCGTCTTCTGCTCAGTGTCTAGGAATGAGGCAACATCATGGCTGGTGACTCCGAGACCCGCCCCTGGGGTTCGTGGCACGTCATCGACATCGGTCCGGGCTACAAGGTCAAGCGGATCGAGGTGCTGCCCAACAGCCGCCTCTCCTACCAGACCCACACCCACCGCTCCGAGCACTGGGTGGTCATCTACGGCAAGGCCACCTGCATCATCGACGGCGTGACCACGATCGCCGGTCCGGGCGAGTCCGTCGACGTCGCCGTCGGCCAGGCCCACCGGATCTGCAACGAGACCGACGAGCCGCTCTCGATCATCGAGGTCCAGCGCGGTGGCTACACCGGCGAGGACGACATCGTCCGGATCGAGGACGACTTCGGTCGGGCCGAGCAGAAGATCACGGCAGAGGCCTGAGCCGCGAGCCTCAGGCCAGCAGCCCGAGCAGGTATTTCCCGTAGCCGCTCTTCAGCAGCGGCTGGGCGAGCTCGGAGAGCTCCTCGTCGGAGAGCCAGCCCTGGCGCCAGGCGACCTCTTCGGGCGCACCGATCTTGGTGCCCTGGCGGTGTTCGATGGCGCGGATGAAGTTGGCGGCCTCGTTGAGGTCCTCGAGAGTGCCGGTGTCGAGCCAGGCGGTGCCGCGGGGCAGCACCTCGACCGAGAGGGTGCCGGCCTCGAGGTAGATCCGGTTGAGGTCGGTGATCTCCAGCTCGCCGCGCGCGGACGGCTTGAGGTTGCGGGCGTGCCCGATCACCGAGCTGTCGTAGAAGTAGAGGCCGGGGACGGCGTACGGGCTCTTCGGCTTCTCCGGCTTCTCCTCGAGAGAGACCGCCTTGAAGGACTCGTCGAACTCGACGACGCCGTAGGCGCGCGGGTCGGCGACGCGGTAGCCGAAGACGGCGCCGCCGGTGATCGTCTTGAAGCGGGCCAGCTGGGTGCCGAGGCCGGGGCCGTAGAAGATGTTGTCGCCCAGAACGAGGCCGACACCGTCCTCGGACTCGTCGAGAAAGCCGACGTCGGCACCGATCGTGAACGCCTGGGCGAGGCCGTCGGGGGAGGGCTGCTCGGCGTAGCTGATGTTGACGCCGAGATGGCTGCCGTCGCCGAGGAGCCGGTGGAAGCCGGAGGCCTCATGAGGCGTCGTGATCACCAGGATGTCGCGGATGCCGGCCAGCATCAGCGTGGTCAGCGGGTAGTAGATCATCGGCTTGTCGTAGATCGGCATCAGCTGCTTGCTGATCGCGAGAGTGATCGGGTGCAGACGTGAGCCGGTGCCCCCGGCCAGGATGATCCCCTTCATGGTCAGTTGATCCTACGGATGTTCACCCCACGTTCTAGGGAACCCACCGGGGCGAGGCGACCACCGGGGGATTAATTCTGCCTACGATGAACCGGTGAGACGGATTCTTGTGACGGGCGGGGCCGGGTTCATCGGCTCCAACTTCGTGCACCACCTCGTGGCCAACACCGATGCGTACGTGACGGTGCTCGACAAGCTGACCTATGCCTCCTCGGAGGCATCGCTGGTGGGGCTCCCGGAGGACCGGGTGAAGCTCGTGGTCGGCGACATCGCGGACGCCGCGGTCGTCGAGCCGCTGGTGGCGGAGTCGGACGCCGTGGTGCACTACGCGGCCGAGTCGCACAACGACAACTCTCTCTCGGACCCGGCGCCGTTCGTCCAGACCAACATCGTCGGCACCTTCGTGCTGCTCGAGGCGGTCCGGAAGCACGACGTACGTTTCCACCACGTCTCCACCGACGAGGTCTACGGCGACCTCGACCTGGACGACCCCAAGCGCTTCACCGAGGACACCCCCTACCAGCCGTCCTCGCCCTACTCGGCCACCAAGGCCGGCTCCGATCACCTCGTCCGGGCCTGGGTGCGCTCCTTCGGCGTGCGCGCGACGATCTCCAACTGCTCCAACAACTACGGCCCCTGGCAGCACGTCGAGAAGTTCATCCCGCGCCAGATCACCGAGGTGATCGAGGGGCGCCGGCCGCGCGTCTACGGTGATGGGCTCAACGTCCGCGACTGGATCCACACCGACGACCACTCCTCGGCGGTCTGGACGATCCTGGAGAAGGGCCGGATCGGGGAGACCTACCTGATCGGTGCCGACGGCGAGAAGTCCAACGTCGACGTCGTCCGCGCGATCCTGCGCCACTTCGGCAAGCCCGAGGACGACATCGAGTGGGTCACCGACCGTGCCGGCCACGACCGTCGCTACGCCATCGAGTCCGGCAAGCTGCGCAGCGAGCTCGGCTGGGAGCCGAAGTACCAGGACTTCGACAAGGGCCTGGCCGCGACGATCGCCTGGTACCAGGAGAACGAAGCATGGTGGTCGCCCCTGAAGCACGAGACCGAAGCCAAGTACGCCGCGAAGGGGCAGTGATCTCGGTGGCTGAGCTGCGCGTCGAGGAGACGCCGATCCCGGGGCTGCTGGTAGCCCACCTGCCCGTGCACGGCGATGCCCGCGGCTGGTTCAAGGAGAACTGGCAGCGGGAGAAGATGGTGGGGCTGGGGCTCCCCGACTTCGGGCCGGTGCAGAACAACATGTCCTTCAACGCCTCCCGGGGCGCGACTCGGGGCATCCACGCCGAGCCGTGGGACAAGTTCGTGTCCGTCGCGTGCGGGCGGGTCTTCGCGGCGTGGGTCGACATGCGCGAAGGGGACTCCTTCGGGATCACCTTCTCCGTCGAGATCGGCCCGGATGTCGCGGTCTTCGTGCCGCGTGGGGTCGGCAACTCCTACCAGGCGCTGGAGGACGGCACGGTCTACTCCTACCTGGTCAACGACCACTGGCGCCCCGGGTACGCCTACCCGGCGCTCAACCTGGCCGACGAGACCGCCGCGATCGCCTGGCCGATCCCGCTGGACTCTGCCGAGATCTCCGACAAGGACCGGGCCAACCCGCGCTTGGCCGAGATCACCCCGATGAAGCCGAAGAAGACGCTGATCATCGGATCCAACGGCCAGCTCGGCCGGGCGCTGACCGCGGTCTTCCCTGAGGCCGACGCGGTCGACCTCGACGAGCTCGACATCTCCGACGAGAAGGCGGTCGCGGCCTGGCCGTGGTCCGACTACCAGATCGTCCTCAACGCCGCCGCCTACACCGCGGTCGACGTCGCCGAGACCGCCGACGGCCGGCGCACCGCCTGGGCCGCCAACGCGACCGCCCCGGCGCTGCTCGCCCGGGTCGCGGCCGAGCACAGGCTGACCCTGGTGCACTACTCCACCGAGTACGTCTTCGACGGCACCGCCACCGAGCACACCGAGGACGAGCCGGTCTCGCCCCTCGGCGTCTACGCTCAGTCCAAGGCCGCCGGCGACATCGCCGTCGCGGGCGCCGCTCGGCACTACATCCTGCGCACCTCCTGGGTCGTCGGTGACGGCAAGAATTTCGTACGCACCATGGCGGCTCTCGCCGAGAAGGGCGTCTCGCCCACCGTGGTCGACGACCAGATCGGCCGGCTCACCTTCACCGACACGCTCGCCGCGGCCACCGCTCACCTGCTGCGGTCCGGGGCTGCGTACGGGGTCTACAACTGCACGAACGCGGGGGAGCCGTGCTCGTGGCGGGACGTCGCCGCCGAGGTGTTCTCGCTGTCGGGGCGTGACCGGGCCGATGTGGGTGCCACCTCGACCGAGGCCTACTTCGCGGGCAAGGAGGGCGTCGCGCCGCGACCGCTCAACTCGGTGATGTCCCTCGACAAGCTGGCCGCCACCGGCTTCGAGCCCGAGGACCACCTCGAGGCTCTCCGCCGCTACCTGAAGGCCTGATCCGCCCCGCTGGTCGAGCCGCCGGAGCCGCTAGGCGGAGGCGTGTCGAGACCAACACGGTGCCATCGAGCGCAGAGGGGACCGTGTTGGTC
>NZ_JBHWLY010000040.1:0-51454 GCF_042730435.1 Nocardioides sp. NPDC059952
GAGCGGCTGGTCTATCTGTCCTACGGTCTGGCGATCCTGCTCGGGTTCATCGGCCTCAAGCTCGTCTTCCACGCGCTGCACGAGAACGAGCTGCCCTTCATCAATGGTGGTGAGCATGTCGAGTGGGCCCCGGAGGTCTCCATCGAGGTCTCCCTGAGCGTGATCATCGGCATTCTGGCCATCACCACCATCTTGAGCCTGCTGAAGTCGCGCAGCATGACCGCGAAGGAGCGCGACGACGCCACCGGCCCACGCAGCATGTGACGCCTCGTCGAACCGGTTCGGGTCCTGCTCGACGCAAGATCCGTCAGATCATCGAGCCGAAGCAGGCGCGACGGTCGCCGCGACGCCGCTGCGAGCAAGCTCATCGCGGACGAATCCCGTCGCCTTGAGCTCCTCGACGTAGGCCGAGACGGCGGCGACGGCCTCCGCGTCGAGCCCGCGGGGGAGGCCGACGGACTGGCGGATCTCCATAAACGCCGGCTCCAGGATCCGGCGGCCGGTCGCGGCGACGTACTCCTCCATCGGCTGGCGCACCCCTGCGGCCGCGTCGAGCCCTTGCTCCTCGAAGACGTCGGTGGCCTCGTCGGCGCGGACCACCTCCGCGTGCCGGAGGCTGCGGGTCAGGAAGAGGTCGTAGGCCGACCCGTCGCGGACGCCGATACGTACGCCGTCGCGGTCGATCTTGTCCGCCCCGGTGAGCGGCGAGTCGGCGTCGGTCACGTAGACGCCCTCGATGAGCACATAGGGAGCCGTGAAGACGACGCCCTCCTCCCGCGCCGGCTCGTTGGCGAGGAAGCAGAGGTCGACCCGGCCCTCGGTGATCGCAGCGTACGAGTCGCGGGCAGCGTTGACGCAGTGGAGCTGGAGCGGGACGCCGAGCCAGTCCGCCACGGACCGCGCGATGGCGACGGTGACGCCGCGAGGGTCCTCAGCGGTGCCCTGGGCGAGCACCGGGTTGCCGAGGTTGATGACCACCCGGAGAGTGCCGGTGGGGGCGATCAGGGTGGCGAGCGGGCTCGGCGAGGGCATCTGGACTCCTGGTGTATGGATCGGTGGTCAGCTGAGGGTGAGGTGGGGAGGCTCTTCGTCCGCTCCGAGCCGGCTGGCCGCCTTGGCTCCGAGGCTGGTGGCGATGTGCTGACGCATCACCTCGGCGGCGCCGTCGCTGTCGCCGCGGATCACCGCGTCCAGGAGCTTGGCGTGCTCTCGGTCCTTGGCGTCCCGCTCCGGCTGGTCACGCTCCACCTGCAGGCCGAGGTGGCGATAGCGGTCGGCCTTGTCCCAGAGCCCCGCGAGCGTGGTGATGAGGATGTCGTTGTGGGAGGCGGTGTAGACCGCGGCGTGGAAACGGCGGTGCGCGACCAGGTCCGACACGCTGGGCTGGTTGGGGAGCGCATGCAGGGATGCCGCGGCCTCGCGCATCGCCCGGATGTCGTCCTTGGTGCGCCGCTGCGCGGCGAGGGATGCGGCGAGCGGGTCGAGCGAGCGGCGCACCTCGAGTAGGTCGCGTGCCTCCTCTGCGGTGAGCGCCGAGACGCGGGCGTCACGGTGGGCGTCCAGCTCCACCAGCCCCTCGGTCATCAGCCGGCGCATCGCCTCGCGCAGAGGTGTGGTGCTGATCCCGATCGTCTTCGCCAGGGTCGCCTGGTGCAGCACCGTGCCGGGCTCGAACTCCCCGGTCAGGATGCCGTCGCGCAGTCGTGTGTAGGCGTAGTCGCTCTTGGTGGCGTAGACCCCGGCGGGCTCCGTCATGGCATGTCTCCCTTGTTGAAACTCGCTATAACGTACTCGATCTGATGGGTATGTGTCACGCACATTCGCGCCTTGGTGGCAAGCTTCGAAGAATTTCTCCTCCGATGAGGCGAACAGCACTGACCCTCGAGAACGTGCAGGTCAGATACGTGTTGCTGAGATCTTGACTCGCCGATCATGACTCGGATCCTGGTGTTGTTTTGCCGCGAACGCTTGACGGTTACAGGTTATAACGAGCACAGTGGCGCTCATCACACCCCTAGACCCCTCATCGAGGAGCGGAGCCCATGCAGTCATCCACGTCCAGGCTCGGGACCCGATCACCAGTCCGCAGACACCTGGCGCTGGCCGCCGTCGGCGCGTTCGCCATGGCATCGCTGGTCGCCTGTGGCGGCGGCGAGGCCGCCGTCGAGCCGAAGGAGAACAAGATCTCGGTCGAGGAGGTGCCCGACTACTACCCCGACAGCTATGCCGAGGACGTCGTGGCCGCGTCGAAGAAGGAGGGCGGGGAGCTCACCATCTACTCCAACACCTCCGAGGAGAACTGGGCGCCGATCTTCCGCGACTTCAAGAAGAAGTTCCCCTGGGTCGAGAAGGTCTCGGCCAACGACCTGGACAGCGACGAGGTGTTCCAGCGCGTCCTCGCCGAGCAGGCCACCGGTTCTTCGCCCGTCGACCTCGTGGTCTCCAACGCGTCGGTCGCCTGGGCCGACTTCGCCGAGCGCGAGGGCACCCTGCAGGCGTACGAGTCGCCCGAGCTCGCCAAGCTTCCGGACTTCGCCCAGCTGCTCCCCGATGTCTACGCGATGTCGACCGACCCGCAGACCATCGCCTACAACACCGAACTGATGCCTGAGGCCCCGACGGGCGTCGCCGACCTGGCCGACATCGCCGAGGAGAACAAGGACCTCCTGCAGGACAAGATCACGGTCCGCGACCCGGAGAGCAGCTTCGGGTTCACGGTGACCCGCAACTTCACCGAGGCCAACCCTGACGGCTGGAGCGACCTGGAGCGGGTGCTCCCGTACACCCGCGCCGAGACCTCCTCGGGCACCCAGATGGAGAAGATCCTGTCGGGGGAGTACCTCGCCGGCTTCTTCGTCAGCGGCGGCCCCGCCTTCCCTGTCGTGGACGACAGCCAGGGCCTGGTCGAGGTGATCTATCCCGAGGACGGCACCACGATCCTTCCGCGTGGGGTCGGCATCGCCGCCGATGCGCCGCACGCCGCGACGTCGAAGCTCTTCGTCGACTTCCTGCTCTCCGACGAGGGTCAGCGTGCGGTCGCCGAGGGCGGCCTGTCCTCCTATCGCGACGGCATCGAGGGCCCGGGCCTGCACACCTACCAGGAGGTCGTCGAGGCGGTCGGCGAGGAGAACGTGCTCTTCGCGCCGTACGAGACCGTGCCGAAGGACGAGGTCGACGCCTGGCTGGACAAGTTCTACAGCTACGTCGAGCCCGCCCCCGAGGAGGAGTGAGCTCCCGATGGCAACCATGACCACGACGCCGCCGGCGTCTCAGGACCAGGGGCCCGACCTTCGGGCGCCGCGCTACCGCAGGCCGTTCGGTGTCGGTCGGGACCAGCTCACCATGTACGGCGTACTGGCGGTGCTGGCGATCCTGGTGCTCGCACCGGTCGTCCCCACGTTGTGGCAGAGCGTCGTCGATCGCCCTCTCTACGAGGACGGCGGCGTCCTGACCCTCGAGGGCTACCGAGCGCTCTTCACCGATTCCGGGTTCGGCGAGGTCATCCTCAACACCCTGATCTTCGCGACGCTCACCACGGCCCTCAGCATCATGATCGCGGTGCCGATGGCGGTCGTGGTGGTGCGTACCCGGCTTCCCGGCGGACGGCTGATCGCGCTGGCGATGCAGTGGCCGTTCTTCATCTCCTCGTTGATCCTCGGCTTCGGTTGGATCCTGATGTACGGCCCCGCCGGCTTCGTCAGCACCCAGGTCGAGCAGCTCTTCGGTGCCGTGCCGTGGAACCTCTACTCGATCCCCGGCATGGCCGTCACCGAGGCCGTCGCGCTCGCCCCGATCGCGTACGTCTTCTGCGCCAACGCGCTGCGCCAGTCGGACGCCTCGCTCGAGTCGGCGGCCCAGGTGTGCGGTGCCGGACCGGCGCGGATCCTGTTCCAGGTCGTGGTGCCGATGCTGCGGCCGCCGGTGGTCTACAGCTCGATCCTGATCTTCTCGATGTCTGTCGAGACGCTCAGCGTCCCGCTGCTCTACGGCCAGCCGGTCAACATCAGCGTCTTCTCCACGTTCCTCTACAAGAACGGCCTCCAGGCCGTGGACCCCGACTACACCGTGCTCGGCGCTGCCTCCGTCGTGATCCTGCTGGTCACGATCAGTCTGGTCGCGCTCCAGGCCAAGCTCCTCAAGGACTCCGCGCGGTTCGTCTCAGTGCGCGGCAAGGCCACGCGGCCACGCAAGCTCGAGCTGGGCTGGGTGAAGTGGGTGAGCGTTGCCTTCATCGCGTTCTACGTCGTCTTCGGTGCGCTGATCCCGATCCTGGGGCTGGTGTTCCGCTCCTTCACGCTGATCTTCACGCCGCTGCGCAACCCGTTCGACTTCCTGACCATGGACAACTACGCGACGGTCTTCCAGTTCGAGTCCTACCGCCAGTCGATCGTCAACAGCCTCATCGTCGCCGGCGTCGGCTCGGTCCTGGTCAGCGCCCTCGCGGTGATGGCAGTCATGGTCGCGCGGAGGTCGACCTTCCGCTTCGGCCGCCTGGTCGAGTACCTCGCCCTGATCCCGCAGTCGGTTCCGGGGATCATCATCGGCATCGGCTTCTTCTGGGCCTTCGCCTTCGCCCCGTTCGGTGCGGGCACCCTGGTCCAGGGAACGCTCGGTGCCCTGGTCATCGCCTTCGGGCTCCGGGCGCTGCCGAGTGCCTTCGGATCCGTCGCGCCGGCGATCATGCAGATCGGGGCCGAGCTGGACAACGCGGCCCGGGTCTCGGGCGCCGACTGGCTGATGACGTTCTTCCGGGTCCTGCGTGTGCTGATCACGCCCGCCTTCGCCGGAGCGCTGGTCCTCACCTTCGTGATCATGCTGAAGGAGTACTCGCCCGCCGTCTTCCTCAGCTCTGCCGACAGCAACATCCTCGGCACCACCATGCTCGAGCTCTGGGCTCAGGGCCGCACCGGCTCCGTGGCCGCGCTCGCCACCGTCCAGATCGCCATCACCGCCGCCTTCGTGGCACTTGCAGGCCTGCTGATGAAGGGAAAGCACCATGCCTGAGCTCGTCGTCAAGAACCTCAAGAAGGAGTTCGGTGACAACACCGTTCTCCACGACAACACCTTCACCATCAAGGACGGCGAGTTCTTCACGCTCCTCGGTCCCAGCGGGTGCGGGAAGTCGACCACCCTCAACTGCATCGCCGGCCTCGAACGTCCCACGGGTGGGGCGATCACGGTCGACGGCACCACGTTCGTCGACCAGGAGCGGGGCACCTTCCTGCCGCCGGAGGAGCGCAACCTCGGCATGGTGTTCCAGTCCTACGCCCTGTGGCCGCACATGACGATCGCGAAGAACCTCGCGCTCCCGCTCGACATCCGCAAGGTCGACAAGGCCCGCCAGAAGGAGCTCATCCACGACGCGCTGGACAAGGTCGGCCTCGCCGACCTCAGCGCCCGCTACCCGCACCAGCTGTCCGGCGGCCAGCAGCAGCGGGTCGCGCTGGCCCGCGCGCTCGTCTACTCGCCCACGATGCTGCTGCTCGACGAGCCGCTCTCCAACCTCGACGCCAAGCTGCGCGAGCAGGCCCGGGCCTGGCTCAAGCGCCTCCAGGTGGAGCTCGGCATCACCACCGTCTACGTCACCCACGACCAGGACGAGGCGCTCGCGCTCAGCGACCGCATCGCGGTGATGTCCGGCGGCCACATGCTCCAGGTCGCCGACCCGCACGCCATCTACGAGCGTCCCGCCACCCCCGAGGTCGCCGCCTTCGTCGGCCGCTGCAACTTCTTCCAGGGCAAGGTCGAGGAGTCCAGCGGCTCACGGCACACCGTCCGTCTCGACGCCAACGACGGCGTCGTCGTGGTCGAGGCCGACCTGGAGACCTCACCCGGTCAGGGGATCACGGTAGCGATCCGCCCCGAGCGGCTCGAGGTCGTACCCGCCGGCGCCGAGACGCCCGGCACCAACCGGCTCGACACCGAGGTCCTCACCTCCTCCTACGTCGGCAGCCACTACGAGTACGACGTACGCCTCGGCAACCAGGTCGTCCAGGTGGAGAGCCAGCACCCCGGTCTCACCGGCGGCGTCCAGTTGGTCTTCGAGCCCGGCAGCGCCCTGCTCTACGCCGAGAAGGTCGCGCTCAGCCAGGAGGAGCGGGACCTGCTCACGGTCTCCTGACCCTCCCGCCCCACCTACCTCCTCCCATCGAAAGGCCACCAACGTGACCACACAGCCCACCCGCACGTACCGACTCGGCGTCCTTCTCGGCGACGGCATCGGACCCGAGATCGTCCCCTCGACGGTCGCAATGATCGACGCGGCCGTCGCCGCCGCGGGGATCGACCCGGTCGACTGGCACGAGCTCCCGCTCGGCGCCTCGGCGATCGAGGAGCACGGCAGCCACACCCCGGAGACCACCCTCAAAGTCCTCGAGGACCTCGACGGCTGGCTCCTCGGACCGCACGACAGCGCGGCCTACCCCGAGCCGTACCGCAGCCAGCTCAACCCCAGCGGCACGATCCGTAAGCACTTCGGCCTCTACGCCAACATCCGGCCCGCCAAGGCCTTCCAAGGCGGCAACGCCGTGGTCCCCGGCACCGATCTCGTCATCGCGCGCGAGAACACCGAGGGCTTCTACGCCGACCGCAACACCTTCCGGGGCACCGGCGAGATCATGCCGACGCCCGACGTGGCGATCATGCACGGCATCATCACCCGCGCCGGGACCGAGCGGATCGCCCGAGCGGCCTTCGAGCTCGCCACCCGCCGCCGCAACAAGGTGACGATCGTGCACAAGGCCAACGTGCTCAAGATGACGACCGGCCTGTTCCGCGACGTTTGCCGTGAGATGGCGAAGGACTACCCGGGCGTCGAGGTCGACGACTTCCACATCGACGCGATGACCGTGCACCTGGTGCGCCGGGCAGACGACTTCGACGTCATCGTCACCGAGAACATGTTCGGCGACATCCTCTCCGACCTCGCCGGCGAGATCGCCGGCTCGCTCGGCATCGCCCCGTCGATCAACACCTCCGACACCCACGCCATGGCCCAGGCCTCGCACGGCTCAGCGCCTGACATCGCCGGCCAGGACATCGCCAACCCGATCGCGATGAACCTCTCCGGCTCGATGCTGCTCGACTGGCTCAGCAGCCGCCACGACGACGCCCGGCTCGCCGACGCGGCGCGCCGCCTCGACGACGCCGTCGCCGCCACCGTCGCGGCCGGAGTGTCCACCCGAGACCTCGGCGGCAGCGCGGGCACCCGCGAGTTCACCGACGCCGTCGTCGCTCGCATCGCCGCGGCCTGACGGCCGCCCGAACGTACGTCCCCGACCCCAGGAGGAGCACCACCCATGTCCAGGCCCACCGTCGCGCTGATCCACGCGAGCCAGGCCTCGTTGGCCCCCGCCGACGCCGCGTTCGGCGACGAGTTCCCCGAGGCCGAGCTCTGGCACCTGCTCGACAACCGGCTCGTCTCCGACGCGGACGCGGCGGGTGGCCTCACCGAGGAACTGCGTGCCCGGATGAGCACGTTGATCCAGTACGCCGTCGACGGCGGTGCCGACGCGGTGCAGCTCTCGTGCTCGATGTACGGTCCCGTCGCCCACGACGTGGCGGCGCACCAGCCCGTCACTGTACTGGCCTCGGACCAGGCGATGTTCGACCACGTCGTGGCGCTCCGCCCCGGGCGGATCACGGTGCTCGCGTCGCTGGGCCAGGCTGCCGCTGACAGTGCTCAGCGTCTGGGGGACTGGCTTGCCGCGGCAGGGGTGGCGAGCGAGATCGAGCCGGTTCTCGTGCGCGGTGCCGCCGCTGCCGCGACGGCCGGAGACCTCGACGAGCTGACCCGGCTGATGGCGGCCGAGGCGGTGACCGCGGCCAGGTCGGCGGAGGTCATCGTGCTCGCGCAGTACTCGCTGGCGCCCGCACTCGCGGGGATCGCGGCCGTCGTGGACGTGCCTGTCCTCAGCGCACCGCACCTGGCCGCGGGCTCGCTGGCGAGCCGGCTGAAGGAGCGCGTCTCGTGATCGCGATCGGCTGCATCGCCGACGACTTCACCGGCGGTTCCGACGTGGCCGCGGCGCTGCGTCGTTCGGGGCTCTCGGTGGCGCTCCTCTTCGACGCACCCGATGAGGAGACGGTCGCCCCGGAGGTGGACGCCGTCGTCATCGCCCTCAAGACTCGGACCGTCCCGGTCGAGGATGCCGTCGCCCGGTCGCTGGCTGCGCTGGCCTGGCTGCGGGCGGGCGACGTCGAGCGGGTCTACTTCAAGTACTGCTCGACCTTCGACTCGACCGACGAGGGCAACATCGGCCCGGTCACCGACGCCCTCCTGGACGCGCTCGGTGAGCCGACCACCGTGATCTGCCCGGCCTCTCCGGAGCACGGCCGGACGACGTACCTCGGGCATCTGTTCGTGGGGGACCGGCTGCTCAGCGAGTCGCCGATGCGGCACCATCCGCTGACCCCGATGACCGATCCCGACCTGGTTCGGGTGCTGCAGCGACAGACCACCGGCGTGGTCGGGGCGCTGCCGCTGTCGACGATCACCGAAGGATCCGGCGCAGTGATGGTGGCTCTGAAGGCGCATGCCGCTGCCGGCGTACGTCACGTGGTCGCCGACGCGGTCCGCGACACGGACCTGCTCGCGATCGCTGAGGGAGCCACCGACCTCCGACTGCTGACCGGGGGAGCGGGCCTGGCAGGCGCGGCCGGTGCCGTGGCCGCGGCCGGGTCCAGGACGTCGACACCCGCGGGCGAGCTTCCCGCAGGCCCGGGGGTGGTCCTCGCCGGTTCCTGCTCGGCAGCCACGCTCGCCCAGGTCGCCGCGGCAGCCGAGGTCATGCCGTCCTATCGGCTCGACCCCACGCTCACCCCGGACCCCGCCGAGATGCTCGCCTCCGCGACCGAGTGGCTGACCGGCCATCTGGGCGAGTCACCGGTCCTGGTCTACTCCTCGGCCGGCCCGGAGGAGCGTGAGCTCGCCAAGGCGGCGATGGGCGCGGAGACGTCGTCGATCCTCGAACGGACACTCGGCTCCCTCGCGCGAACGGCAACCCACCGAGGCGCCCGGCGGATCGTCGTCGCCGGGGGCGAGACCTCCGGCGCCGTCGTCCAGGCCCTCGGCGTACGCAGCGTCCTGGTCGATCACGAGGCCGACCGAGGCGTGCCGTGGTGTCTCGCCGACGAGGGTCTCGCGCTGCTGCTCAAGTCGGGCAACTTCGGCACGGAGGACCTGCTGGTCCGCGCCGCGGGGGCCGAGGCATGAGCGGCGTCGCTGAACAGATCGTCGAGCTGGGCGCGTCCTTCTTCAACCGCTCGCTGACCTTCGGCCGCACCGGCAATCTCAGTGCGAAGGTGGCCGAGGACCGCATCCTGCTGACGCCCACCGGTATCAGCCTCGGTGCCCTGGACCCGAGCGCGTTGTCGGTCATCGACCTCGCAGGTCGCCACGTCGACGGTGTCAAGCCGTCCAAGGAGGCCTTCCTGCACGCGGCTGTCTACCGGTCGCGGCCCACGGCGAGCGCCGTCGTACACCTGCACAGCACCCACGCCGTGGCGGTCTCCTGCCTCGCCGACGTCGACCCCGCCGACGTGCTGCCGCCGCTCACCGCCTACTACGTGATGCGCGTCGGCCGGCTCCCACTGCTGCCGTACCACGCACCCGGCGACACCTCGCTCGAGACGCTCGCAGAGACGACGGCCCTTGACCACCACAGCTTCCTGGTGGCCAATCACGGCTCCGTCGTCTCCGGATCCGACCTGGCCGCCGCGGCCGACGCGGCTGAGGAGCTCGAGGAGACGGCCCGGCTCTTCCTGCTGCTCCGCGGCCACGCCACGCGACCGCTCACCCATGAACAGGTCGCAGACCTGACCCGGAGGTTCCCCTGATGACCGTCATCGCCCACCCCGACCGGCTCACCGAGTTCGGCGCCGACGTGCTCGTCTCCCTCGGCGTACCCGAGGCCGACGCCGGGCTCGTCAGCGACAGCCTCGTCACCGCCGATCTGTGGGGCCATCCGTCCCACGGCATGCTCCGCCTGCCCTGGTACGTCGCCCGGCTCCGCTCCGGCGTGATGGCGGCAGTCACCCGCGAGGAGATCGTCGTCGACACCGGCGCCCTGGCCGTCATGGACGGCCGCGACGGCGTCGGCCAGGTCATCACCGACCGGGCCACCCGTGCCGCGGTTACGCGCGCCGCCGTCCACGGCATCGGCGTCGTGGCCGTACGCAACAGCAACCACTTCGGCACCGCCGCCTACTGGACCCGTCGGATGGCCGAGGCCGGCTGCGTCGGGATCCTGACCACCAACGGCAGCCCGGCGATGGCCCCCTGGGGCGGCACCGAGAAGACCGTCGGCGCCAACCCGTGGTCGGTCGCGACACCGGGCGGCAGCAACCCGCCCGTGGTCCTCGACATCGCCAACACCGGCGTGGCCCGCGGCAAGATCTATGCCGCCGCCGAGCGCGGCGAGCAGATCCCCGACACCTGGGCGTTCGACACCGACGGCGTGTCCACGACCGACCCCTACGTCGCGATCCAGGGCCTGCTCGCTCCGATGGGCGGCCACAAGGGCTACGGCATCTCCTTCGTGATGGACGTGCTCTCCGGGGTTCTGACCGGGTCGGGCTATGGGACCGGCGTCGTCGGTCCCTATGTCCCCGACCGGCGTAGCGCGTGCGGCCACCTCGTGCTGGCGCTCCGGGTCGACACCGTCCTCCCCGGCGGCGAATTCGGGGCACGGATCGACGACCTGATCGCCGCGACCAAGTCGGTGCCCCGCGCCCCCGGCGTCGAGGAGATCTTCTACCCCGGCGAGATCGAGGCCCGCGCGGAAGCGCGGGGCCGGCTGACCGGCGTACGTCTGCCGGACAAGACGGTGAGCGACCTGCGTGACCTCGGTGCCGAGTGCGGCGTGGCCTTCGACGACTCGATGCTGGAGAAGGTGGCCGGCTGATGTTCACCGTCCTGGTCGACCTGACCGTCCGGCCCGAGCGCGTCGAGGAGTTCCTCGACGGCATCCGGGTCAACTCCCGCGCCTCGCTGCGCGACGAGCCCGGCTGCCTGCGCTTCGACGTGCACCGCCGTGCCGACGACCCCCACCGCTTCGTGCTGCACGAGGTCTACACCGACGAGGACGCGTTCCGTCGCGCCCACCGAGAGGCGCCGCACTACGCCGTATGGCGTGCGGTGGCGGACCGGTGCGTGGTCGAGGGCGGGCACGTCAACACGTACGCGACGCCGGCGTTCCCGGAGGACCTGGCATGACCCGCCCGAGCAAGGTGCGCTCGCTCGACTCGTTCGGGACCCGCGACACCCTCGAGGTCGACGGCAGGACGTACGAGATCCACAGCCTGGCCGGCCTCGACATCGACGCTCTGCCCTGGAGCCTGCGCGTCGTGCTGGAGAACCTGCTCCGGCACGAGGACGGCGAGCGGTCAAGCGCCGAGCAGGTCGAGCTCCTGCTGGGCTGGGCCGAAGGTCCCGGCCACGACAGCGCCATCGACCTGAGCCCGTCGCGCGCCTTCCTGCACGACACCAACGGCGTGCCGACCCTGGCGGACCTCGCCGCGATGCGGGACGCGATGACCGGTCTCGGGGAGGACCCGTCGCTGGTCAACCCGCAGATCCCGGCCGAGCTCGTCATCGACCACTCGGTCATCGCCGACGTCTTCGGCCGCAGCGATGCCTTCGAGCGCAACGTCGAGATCGAGTACGTCCGCAACACCGAGCGCTACCGCTTCCTCAAGTGGGGAAAGGACACCCTCGAGGACTTCGCCGTGGTGCCGCCCGGCACTGGGATCATGCACCAGATCAACGCCGAGTACCTCTCCCGGGTCGTCACCGCCGAGGAGGGCTGGGCCTATCCCGACATCTGCCTCGGCACCGACTCCCACACGACCATGGTCAACGGCATGGGCGTGCTCGCGTGGGGCATCGGCGGCATCGAGGCCGAGGCGGTCATGCTCGGCGAGTCGCTGTCGATGCGGTTGCCGCGGGTCGTCGGCTTCCGGCTGCACGGCGACCTGCCCGAGGGTGCCACCGCGACCGACCTCGTGCTCACCATCACCGAGAAGCTGCGGCGGCACGGTGTCGTCGGGAAGTTCGTCGAGTTCTACGGTCCCGGTGTCTCCGCGACGACCCTCCCGGACAGGCTCACGATCGCCAACATGAGCCCGGAGTTCGGCTCGACCTGCGCCTACTTCCCGATCGACGCGGAGACGGTGCGCTACCTCCGCTTCACGGGACGTCCCGAGGAGCAGATCCGTTTGGTCGAGGCGTACGCCCAGCACCAGGGGCTGTGGTTCGACCCGGACCACGAGCCGGCCTACTCCGAGACGGTCGAGCTCGACCTGGCCACCGTCGTGCCGTCCATGGCCGGACCGCGTCGCCCGCAGGACCGGGTGCTGCTCACCGAGGCGCAGGAGGCCTTCCGGCGCTCGCTTCCGGAGGTCCTCGGGCTCGACGCCGGCACCGAGAGCCCGAGCCGAGAGGCCGAGCTGACGCTCCACGGAGACAGGCACGCCATCGACCACGGGGCCGTGGCCATCGCCGCGATCACCTCCTGCACCAACACCTCCAACCCGTCGGTCATGGTGGCCGCGGGCCTGCTCGCCAAGCGCGCCGTCGAGCGGGGCTTGGTCAGCCGGCCGTGGGTCAAGACCAGCCTGTCGCCCGGCTCGAAGGTGGTCACCGACTACCTCACGGACGCGGGTCTCATGCCCTACCTCGAGAAGCTCGGCTTCCACCTCACCGGCTACGGCTGCATGACCTGCATCGGCGCCTCCGGGCCGCTGATCCCCGAGGTCGCCGAGGCCGTCCACGAGCACGACCTCAGCGTCGTCTCGGTGCTCTCGGGCAACCGCAACTTCGACGGCCGGATCAACCCCGACGTACGGATGAACTACCTGGCCTCGCCCCCGCTGGTGGTGGCGTACGCCCTCGCCGGGACGATGGACGTCGACCTCGTCAACGAACCGCTCGGCCACGACCTCGAGGGTCGCCCGGTCCACCTGGCCGATCTGTGGCCGACATCGCACGAGATCCAGGACGTCATCGACGGCACCGTGGAGGCGGGCATGTTCGCCAAGGCGTACGCCGACGTCTTCACCGGTGACGAGCGCTGGCAGGGTCTGGACGTCCCGGCGGGGGAGACCTTCGCCTGGGACGAGGGGTCGACCTACCTGCGCCGGCCGCCCTACCTGGACGGGATGACCCGGGAGCCGCGCCCGGTGGCCGACATCAGCGGCGCCCGGGTGCTGGTCAAGCTGGGCGACTCGGTCACCACCGACCACGTCTCGCCCGCCGGGGCGATCCCGGTGCACACACCGGCCGGGCGCTACCTGACGGAGCTCGGGGTCGAGCGGTTCCAGCTCAACACCTACGCCTCGCGCCGCGGCAACCACGAAGTGATGATGCGCGGCTGCTTCGCCAACGTACGCCTGCGCAACCAGCTCGTTCCCGGCGTCGAGGGCGGGTCGACGCTGAACCTGCTGACCGGCGAGACCCAGAGCGTCTACGACGCGGCGATGGCCTACCGAGACGCCGGCGTCCCGCTGGCCGTCCTCGGTGGCAAGGAGTACGGCAGCGGATCGTCTCGCGACTGGGCGGCCAAGGGCCCGGCGCTCCTCGGCGTGCGAGCCGTCCTCGCGGAGTCGTTCGAGCGCATCCATCGCTCGAACCTGATCGGGATGGGCATCCTGCCCCTGGAGTTCCTGCCGGGGGAGTCGGCGGAGTCATGGGGTCTGACCGGCACCGAGACGTACGCCATCACCGGTCTCGACGCCCTCAACGGTCCTTCGCGTCCGGAGACCGTCGTCGTCACGGCCGGTACCACCAGCTTCGAGGTGCGGGTCCGTCTCGACACCGAACGTGATGCCGCCTACTACCGGCACGGCGGGATCACGCCCTACGTCCTGCGCCGGATCCTCGCTGACTAGGTGGGGCGGGCAGGTGGACCGAACACAGTGCCGTGGGTGAGCCCTCGGCGCCCGGATTTCGCTTCATCCCCTCGCGGGCTCGGCACCTTCGTCGGAGGAGAGCAGGTCCATGCGCGCCAGCGGGATCGGCCGCACCTCGCGCGGTCCGCCGAGCACGTGTCCGTCCTCGCAGGTCAGCTCGAGGTGCACCTCGGCCCCGCAGTCGCGGTGCTCGAGGGCTAGGGCCGAGCCGTGCCCCTCGGCGAGATAACGGTCGCCCCACGCCATCAGGGCGACCAGAGCGGGGTAGAGATCGAGGCCCTTCTGGGTCAGGCGGTACTCGTGGCGCTGGCGCTGACCCTCGGCGTGGTAGGGCACCCGGGTGAGCACGCCCTGCGCGACGAGGGTGTTGAGCCGGTTGGTGAGCACCGCTCGAGGGACGTCGAGGTTCTTCTGGAGGTCGGCGAAGCGGCGTACGCCGAGGAATGCCTCTCGGAGCACGAGCAGGCTCCACTTCTCGCCGACCACCGCCAGGGTGCCGGCGACCGAGCATCTGGTGCGGTCGATCTCATCTGCAAGCACGGACCAAGCCTATATCTGCTGAATTCGTTTGACGAACTCAGATGGCGGTAGGAGAGTTCGAATCATGAACTCAGCCAAGCCTGTCGAGCTCGGCACGGTCGTCACGAGGCCGGTGCGAGCCGATGACATCGCCGCCTTCGAGCGCCTGTGGGGCCGCCTGTCCCCAGAGACGATCTACCGCCGCTTCCACTCGCCGCTGCGCTGCCTGTCGCTCAAGCTGCGGCGATATCTCGTCGAGGTCGACCACGACGACCGCGAGGCCCTGGTCGCGGTCGTCGGGGGAGAAGTGATCGCGGTGGCACGCTATGACCGAAGTCCCGACGACTCGGGCGAGGCCGAGGTCGCGGTGCTGGTCGAGGACGCCTGGCAGGGACGTGGGATCGGGGTGCGGATGCTGCGCGAGATCGGCGGCCTGGCCGGCCGCCGCGGGATCCACGTCCTCACCGGTGACGTGCAGGCCGAGAATCGCCAGATGGTGCACATCGCCCGGTCACTGCTCGGTCCCGAGGCGGTGCGCTCCGGCGGGCCGGTGGTGGAGGTACGCGGGCGTCTCCCGATCGAGCAGCTCGCGACCGTCCTGATCGCCTCCTGATCGCGTCCTGATCGCGTCCTCGCGGTGCGGGCGGAGGATCCCTCGCCCGCGGAGTAGGTTGACGCCATGCCTCTCGAGACCGGCGCCGTCGCGCCCGACTTCACCCTCCCCGCCCAGGACGGCACGTCCGTCACGCTCTCCTCGTTGCTCGAGAATGGACCCGTGGTGCTCTTCTTCTACCCGGCCGCCGAGACTGCCGTGTGCACCAAGGAGGCCTGCCACTTCCGCGACCTCGCCGCGGAGTTCGAGGAGATCGGCGCCCACCGGCTCGGGATCAGCAAGGACAGCGTGGAGAAGCAGGCCGGCTTCGCCGCCAACCACGATCTCGACTACCCGGTGCTCTCCGACCCCGCCGGCTCGGTGGCCCAGCTCTACGGCGTGAAGCCCAGCATTCTCGGCAAGCTCGGGCCGCTGCAGCGTACGACCTTCGCGATCGGCACCGACGGCCGGATCAAGGCCGTCGTCGAGGGGATGCTCAAGGCCGAGATCCACGCCGACGAGGCCCTCGCGGCGCTCAGGGACGAGATGGGATGACCACCCGGCCCACCATCGCGGTCACCGGGGCGACCGGGTTCGTCGGAGGTGCCGTCGCCCGTGCGCTGGGTGGCTCCGACACCGCTCTCCGGCTTCTCGTACGTGACACCGCCAGGGCCCCCGAGATCCCCGGAGCCGACGCGTTCGCAGTCACCTACGGCGACGCAGCGGCCGCGGCGCGGGCCCTCGACGGCGTCCGGACCGTGCTCATGGTCTCGGCCTCGGAGTCGGCCGACCGCCTGGAGCAGCACCTCACCTTCGTCGACGCCGCCGCGTCGGCCGGGGTCGAGCACATCGTCTACACGTCCTTCTTCGGTGCCGCGCCGGATGCGGCCTTCACGCTCGCCCGCGACCACTTCGCGACCGAGGAGCGGATCAAGGCGAGCGGCATGACCTACACCCTGCTGCGGGACAACTTCTACCTCGACTTCCTCCCCGCCCTGGTCGGTGAGGATGGCGTCATCCGAGGTCCAGCGTCCGATGGGCGGTTCGCGCCGGTCGCGCGGGCCGACGTGGCTCGCTCCGCCGTCGCGGCACTCACGGCACCGCAGCTGCACCGGGGGCTGACGTACGACCTCACCGGACCCGAGGCGCTGACGATGAGCGAGGTCGCCGACATCCTCACCGAGCATCGCGGCCGCGAGGTGCGCTATCACGACGAGACGATCGAGGAGGCCTACGCCTCGCGCCGCCGCTGGGAGGCGCCCGACTGGCAGTACGACGCCTGGGTCTCCACCTATACCGCGATCGCCGCAGGCGAGCTCGACGGGGTCAGCACGGCCGTAGCCACTCTCACTGGGCGTGAGCCCCTGAGCCTTCGCGACTACCTCGCCGCCGGCGGGTAGGTGGCACGGACGGCGGGACTCACCACTAATCATGCTCCGTGGGTCATGGTCACGCAGCCGCCCGTCTTCTTGGCCTCACGCATGGCACGGTCTGCGAGGTCCAACAGGAAAGGCACTCCAGGTGGTGCCGCGGAGGACCACAGTGCGACGCCGATCGACGCAGTCGGGTTCACTGTCTTCGGAGTCGGGTCAAGGGGTGTCGTGATCGTGATCGGTGTGCGCAGTTGCTCCGAGATCTGGTCGAGCTCCGCCGCCGCGGGCTCGTACGGGAGAGCTATGACGAACTCGTCGCCTCCGAATCGACCCGCGAGGCTTCCGTCGTCCCTTGTCCGCAGTCGCTTGCCGATCTCCGCGAGGACCGCGTTTCCGGCCAGATGCCCGAACGACGAGTTCACATCCTTGAACCGATCGAGGTCGATCCACAGAATCGCTCGCGCCTGTCCTCCGGCCAGCAGCGCGGCGACCTCCGACTCCCACTGGTCGCGCGTCAAGAGACCGGTGAGGCTGTCACGGTGCAGTGCCTCAACCCGCGCGATGAGCTTGCCGACCTCGGCTTGGAGCTCTTGAGCCCGCTCTCGCACCTCGCCCACGTTGCGCGTCTCGAGGTGCCGACGGCGCCGCTGCCAGAATCCATAGCCGAATGCGCCGCTGGCGGTTGCTGCGAGCAAGGCGATCGCGAGCCTTGCCACTCGATGTCATCCCTCGCGCCGTTGTCAGGACCGACTGGGACGGGCACTCCGTTAAACCGCCAGTCGGCGTCGCAGCGTAGCGACGAGCTCGATGTCTTTGGTGCGGTTGACGTGAGACAGCCGCAATGGTTGCAAACGCGTTGAAGCATGGTTTCGATGCCGTTGCAGTCGCGTTGGTGTCGTGAGCCGAGGCCGGCTCAGGGCTTGAAGACGACCTTCACCATCTCGTCGGCCTTCTCCTGGAAGGACTTGTACGCCTCCGGAGCCTCGTTCAGGGGGAGGTGGTGGGTGGCGAACGTGTCGACGCCGAGCGGGTCGTCGTCGCTCTCGAGGAACGGCATCAGGTCATCCGTCCAGGCGCGTACGTTGGCCTGGCCCATGCGGATGCCGACCTGCTTGTCGAAGAGCTGCATCATCGGGAACGGGTCCATCGCGCCGCCGTAGACGCCGGCGATCGAGACCGTGCCCCCGCGGCGTACGGCGTCGAAGGCGGTGTGGAGCGCGGCCATCCGGTCGACGCCGGCGGCCTGCATCACCGGGCGGTTCACGGCTCCCGGCATCGTGGCCAGCAGCTTCGTCATCCCCTCGACGATCGGTGAGCCGTGGGCCTCCATCCCCACGGCGTCGACCACGGCGTCCGCCCCGCGTCCATCGGTCCGATCGCGCACCTGCTCGGCGATATCGCCGGAGTCGAGGACGATCGTCTCGGCTCCACGCTGCCGGACCCGGGCGAGCCGCTCGCGCTCGCGGTCCACGCTGATGACCCGGTGGCCGGCGTCGAGCGCGAAGCGGGTCACCATGTCGCCGATGGGACCGGCGCCGAGGACCAGCAGGGTGCTCTCCGGGTCGGGGTCGGCGTACTGCAGTGCCTGCCAGGCGGTCGGCAGGACGTCGGAGAGGAAGAGGAACCGGTCGTCGGTGGGACCTTGCGGGACCTTGATCGGCAGCTGGTTGCCGAAGGGAACGCGCAGGTACTCGGCCTGGCCGCCCGGGACCTGGCCGTAGAGGGAGCTGTAGCCGAAGAGGCTGGCGCCGGTGCCCTGGTCGCGGTTCTGGGTGGTCTCGCACTGCGAGTGCAGGCTGTGCCGACACATCCAGCAGGTGCCGCAGCTGACGTTGAACGGCACCACCACGCGGTCGCCGACGCTCACCTCACGGACCCCGGGGCCGACCTCGGCCACGATCCCCATCGGCTCGTGCCCGACCACGTCGCCCGGTGTCATGAACCCGGTGAGCACCTCATAGAGGTGCAGGTCGGAACCACACAGCCCGGTCGAGGTGATCTCGACGATGATGTCCTCGTCGTCGAGGATGCGCGGATCAGGGACGTCGTCCACCCGGATATCGCGTCTTCCTTGCCAGGTAACTGCCTTCATGGGTGCTCCTCCTTGGATCGAGTCACCTCTGCGGTACCCCGATCCGGGGATTCAAGCCCGGCGCGCGGCAGTGCTGAACCCGGTCGCGGTGGGTACCGGTGAGACTCACACCGCAGAACAGACCGGCCGCAGGGAGGGCGTGGACAACATGAAGGTGGTCGTCATCGGTGCGTCGGGGAACCTCGGCAGCGCCACCATCCGGGCACTCACCGCAGACGGCGCCGCCGAGGTCGTCGCCGTCGCGCGCCGCGCTCCGGATGGCCCTCGGGCCTCTGCCCATGCCTCCGTCGAGTGGCGGGTGGCCGACGTGTCGACGGCCAACCTGGAGCCGGTGGTGGAAGGTGCCGACGCGGTCGTGCACCTCGCCTGGAAGTTCCAGCCCACGCACCGCCCCGAGGAGACCTGGGCCACCAACGCCGTCGGCACGCGAAGAGTCCTCGCGGCCGTGGCCCGCGCAGGCGTCCCGGCGCTCGTGTGCGCATCCTCGGTGGCGGCCTACTCTCCGGTGCACCACGACGATCCCGTCGACGAGACCTGGGAGACCGACGGGGCGTCGGCTGCCGCGTACTGCCGGGAGAAGGCGTACGTCGAACGGGCCCTGGACGCCTTCGCCTGCGACCACCCCGAGGTCCGCGTGGTGAGAGTTCGGCCCGCGTTCGTCTTCCAGCGCTCGGCGGCCAGCGAGCAGCGGCGCATCTTCGGCGGCGCCTTGGCCCGGCCCGCGCTCCTGGACCGTCGGCGCATCCCGATGGTGCCGGTGCCGGCCGGCCTGAGGTTTCAAGCCGTGCACGCAGGCGATGTCGGCCGGGCCCTGGCCACTGCCGCGACCAGCGACGTGGCGGGCGCGTTCAACCTGGCCGGTGACGGCGTGATCGGCCGAGACGAGCTCGGCGAGCTGATGGGCGCTCGGACGGTCGAGGTCCCGCCGGGTCTGGCACGTCACGGTCTGGACGGCGCCTGGCACGCACGGCTGGTGCCCGTCCCCGGCAGT
Organism: Nocardioides sp. NPDC059952; assembly: GCF_042730435.1. Lineage (NCBI taxonomy): Bacteria > Bacillati > Actinomycetota > Actinomycetes > Propionibacteriales > Nocardioidaceae > Nocardioides > Nocardioides sp. NPDC059952. The sequence goes on from NZ_JBHWLY010000040.1 coordinate 19,476, forward strand.
CTGCTGGACGCGGTCATGCAGCTGCCGCTGATGTCGACGGCCCGCGCCGAGCTGGAGCTCGGCTGGCAACCGCGCCACACGGCCATGGATGCGCTCGAGGCCGTCCTCTCCGGCATCCCGGAGAAGGCGGGCAGCGGGCTCCCGCCTTTACGACCCTGACCTCTGGAGAAGGAGCAGCCATGAACGACGACCTGTTGCACGCCTACCTGCAGCACCACTGGGCCGGTTCCAGCGCCGGCACCGCGATGTTCGAGCGCGTCGGCCGCACGCACTCCGATCCTGACGTGGCCGCCCGGGTGCGACAGCTGGCGACCGAGGTGAACGAGGAACGCGAGCAGCTGCGACAGATCATCGTGGCGACAGGCGCGGATCCCTCGCGCATCGCCGCTGCGACGGGGCGGGCGGTGGAGTTCGTGGGCCGGTTCAAGCCGAACGGCCGGCTGGTGCGGCGCTCACCGCTCTCGGACCTGTTCGAGCTGGAGGCGCTGCGAGACGCGGTGGCCGGCAAGCGCGCCGGGTGGCAGCTGCTGCGTACGGCCACCGAAGACGACGCCCGTGTCGACGCGCTGCAGCTCGATGAGCTCATCCGCCGCGCCGACGACCAGCTCGCTCGGCTCGAGGATCTGCACCTGCGGGTGGGCCGTACCGTGATCAGCGCATGACGGTACTGCCCGTGGGTTACCTGATGGCATGACGTCACCGACCTGCCTGATCCTGAACTGCACCCTGAAACGCTCACCCGGCGAGTCCAGCTCGGAGCTGCTCGGATCCCAGATCCTCTCGGCGCTCCTGGACCACGGGGTGAAGGGCGAGATGGTTCGGGTCGTCGACCACGAGGTCAGCTTCGGAGTGAGCACCGACGAGGGTGACGGCGATGCGTGGCCGCAGCTCCGCGAGCGGATGCTCGCCGCGGACGTGCTCGTGCTGGTCACCCCGATCTGGCTGGGCCAGCCGTCGTCGGTGTGCAAGATGGTGCTCGAGCGCCTCGACGCCGAGCTCGGCGAGACCGACGACGACGGCCGGATGCTGACCTACGACAAGGTCGCCGGCATCGGCGTGGTCGGCAACGAGGACGGTGCCCACCATGTCACCGCCGAGCTCTGCCAGGCGCTCAGCGACGTCGGCTTCACCATTCCCGCCGGCGGGTCGACGTACTGGGTCGGCGAGGCCATGCAGGGCGTGGACTACAAAGACAAGGTGCCGACCCCGGAGACGACCGCGGGAACCACGAGGACCATGTCACGCAACCTCGCCCATCTCGCGGGTCTGCTGGCCGCGTCGCCCTATCCGGCAGGGGAGTGAGTCGTCACACGGCGGTCTCCTCCGTGGCGGATGCGGCAGCGTCGGCGAGGAGGGTGACGGTGCCGGTGACTCCGTCGACCCGGACCAGCTGCCCGTCGCGCAGACTGGTGGTGGCGTGCTTGGTGTCGACGACGCACGGGATGCCGAACTCGCGGGCGACGATGGCAGCGTGCGAGGCGGCGCCGCCGATGTCGGTGACGACGGCCGAGCTGTAGCCGAACATCGCGGTGTGGCCGACGTCGGTGACCGAGGCGACGAGGATGTCGCCGGGCTCGATGTCGTCGTCGGGGCCGCGCAGCACGCGGACCGTACCCTCGACGGTGCCGGGGGAGGCGCCGATGCCGGTGAGCTCGCCGCCGACCTCGAGCTGCTCGTGGTCGAGCTCCGGCTCCCACTTCCCGACGACGACGTCGGGCATCCGGATCGCGGCGAGGCGTACGCGCTGGTCCCGGCGGCGGGCGACCCGCTGCCGCAGGTCGTCCGGGGCGGCGAAGGCCTCGTCCAGGGTCAGGTAGAAGACATCGGCAGGCTCGTCCATCAGGCCGTGGTCCACCAGGCGTCTGCCCTGTTCGCCGACCGCCAGCCGCAGCGCGTGGGTGTAGCGCACCACCCCGTCGCGACCGCGTTCGCGGGCGAGGGTGGCACCGGCCGCCATCCGGCCGGTCCGGGTACGCGGCGGGGTGACCGGGTCGCGCCGCGGGGCGGGCTGCTGCGCAGCGCCGGCGGCGGAGGAGACCAGCATCTGCGGGCTGGAGGCGAAGGCGGGGTTCTCCAGCTCGCACTCTCCGGGGCCTCGGTGGCCCATCTCGGCCAGCTCGGCATCGAGCGCGGCGGCGAGCTCCGGAGAGGCTGCGCGGAGCTGGTCCACCCGGCCTGCGCGAGCGAGCTCGACGAGCTCCGGACGGCCGCGTAGCACTGCGGCGAGGCGCTCCACGGCCAGCATGGTGCGGGCGGACTCGAGCCGCTCGACGTCGATGTTGACCGGCTCGGGGTCCTTGCCGCGCTCGTGTATCGCACCGGCCGCGCTGGTGAGCATCACCCCGATCGAGGCGACGCACCAGCCGTGGGCCAAGCGGTCGCGCCACAGCAGCGCGCGGGCGTGCAGCTGGGCGTTGTCGAGAGCGGCGATCCGGTCGGCGTCGAGGACCTCACGGCGGGCCGCGGCGTTGATGCGCTCGGCCTCCTCCTTGAACCTGCGGGCGCGGTTGATGACCTGGGTCGTCGCGCGGAGGGTGGCCCGGCGCTTGGCCAGGCCGGTCGGCATCGGCGGGCCACCCTCGGGCCGGAACACCACGTGCTCGGGGATGTTGCCGTAGGCGTCGCGGCGGACCGAGGCCTCGTCCCAGCCGGGCATGTTCTCGACGATGTTCACGCCGACGGAGGCGTTGATGTAGACGCAGTGGCCGAGCGTGCTCACGACCATGCTCGACTGCTGGTCGAGGGCCGTGCCCTCCAGGGACAGCATCATGCCCATGTCCTCGTTGGAGATGCGGATCGCGGCCACCTGCAGATCCAGCGTCATCGGGGTCATCGGGCCGGGCATCGCCTCGGAGGTGTTGGTCGCGGTGAGCACCGACAGCCGCGGGTCGAGCAGGGTGTCGAACTCGCCCTGCAGCTCCGGCGGCCCGACGGGCTCCAAGGTCCCGCCGTCGCCGGCGGGCAGGTTGTTCGGGATGACGTACGCCGGCAGCGCGAAGCGGCCGGGCGCCAGCACGGCCTCCCCTCGCCTGACGGTGCGTCCGACCAGGGCGCGGACCAGGTCCTCGACGGCCTCGGTCGCGGTCCAGCCGTAACCGGCCGGACGCCGCGCAGCCGAGGACGTACGCCGGCAGTCGTGAGCAGGTCCCGGGCCTGAGCAGCGGTCACCGTGCCGGGTGCGGCCAGCTCGACGGTGCCGGTGACCCGCTCGGAGACGGCGTCGGCGAGGAAGCGGGTCTGGTCGTCGTGATGGAGCACCTGCCAGGGACCGTCCGTGCGCAACAGTCCGGCGAGGGTCCGCAGCGCGTCGGCGTCGCCCCGGCGCCCCGCCGGTGGGGCGGAGCGGACGACCAGGAGCTGGGCGCCGGCGGTGGTCAGCGCGGTCTCGGCGGGGGAGTCGTCCCCGGCAACGACCGGCAGGATCACGCGTACGCCGTGCCGGGCCGCGGCTTCGGCCAGTGCCCGGTGCCCCTCGCCGGCCAGATGGACGACGACCTCGGAGCCCGTGACCGCCCGGTCCCGTGCCGTGTCGTCGGTGGCATCGGCGACGACCAGGTCGACACGAGGATCGACGTAGCGGTGCCGTTCGGTGTCGAGGCCGACGACCTCGTGCCCGCCGGCCAACAACAGCCGGGACAGGTCTCGGCCGGCCGGTCCGGAAACTCCCGTGATCAGGACACGCATGCGTCCTCCTCCTCGCGTCGTCGTGAGGCCCGCGGTGGGCCGTTCCGAGAGAGACTCCACGGTGTGGCCGCGGTCACATAACGGAGTCTCACTCAGCGGGAGCAGCGTGCGACGGGACGGTGTCGGGCGAGCAGTGTCGGCCCGGTGATGACCTGGGACGAAGAGCACGATGTCGTAGTTGTAGGTGCCGGCGGAGGCGGCCTGACCGGTGCCTGGGCCGCTGCGCGAGCAGGGCTGGACGTGCTGCTGGTCGAGGCCAGCGACCGTTACGGCGGCACGACCGCCTACTCCGGCGGTGGGATGTGGTTCCCCGGCAACGCGGTGCTCCGCGACGGCGGCGTGGCCGACGACGCCGACGAGGCACGGGACTACTTCCGCGCGGTCGTCGGCGACCGCACCCCGCAGACGCTGCAGGACGCCTTCCTGGCGGCAGGTCCACGGCTGGTCGACGAGCTGCTCACCGACGAGGCGCTGGTGTTCGAGCCGTTCCCGTGGCCGGACTACTACGGCGGCGTACCGGGTGCGCGGGAGGTCCGCCAGATCCGCGCGCTCACGCTGGACCCGGCCGAGCTCGGTCCGCTCGCCGGCACCGTGCGGCCGACCCTCAAGGTCGACCGGGCCGGCGAGCACGCGCCCGCCGAGCTCGTCGGCGGCCAGGCCCTGATCGGCCGGCTGCTGCTGGCCCTCTCGCGGCTGCCGCAGGCGCAGCTGCGGCCGGAGACCGCCTGTGCCGAGCTGGTGGTCGACGGCGGCCGTGTCGTCGGCATCGTCACCGAGAACGCCGACGGGCCCCGCCGGATCCGTGCCCGCCGCGGCGTCCTGATCGCCTCGGGCGGTTTCGAGCAGAACGCCGCCATGCGGACCGAGCACGGAGTGCCCGGCAGCGTCACCGGCGCGATGGGTCCCGAGGGGAACCAGGGGCGGGCGATCCGGGCGGCGATCGACATCGGCGCGGACACCGACCTGATGGACCAGGCCTGGTGGGCTCCCGGCCTCGCGCATCCCGACGGCACCACCTCGTTCTCGCTCTGGTTCACCGGCGGCATCTTCGTCGACCGCGACGGCCGCCGTTTCGTCAACGAGTCGCTGCCCTACGACCGGATCGGCCGCGCCGTGATCGACGGCCAGCGTGCCGGGACCGTCGGGACGACGTACTGGATGGTCTACGACGACCGCGAGGGGCTGGCTCCGCCGGTGCGCTCGACGACACTGCCGCTCGCGCCGCAGGAGGAGTACGTCGCCGCCGGGCTCTGGCACACTGCGGACACGCTGGGCGGGCTCGCCGAGGCGATCGGCGTTCCGGCCGAGGAGCTGGAGGCGACCGTGCAGCGCTTCAACGGCTTCGCCGAGACCGGCCGGGACGACGACCACGGTCGCGGCGACGAGCCATACGACCGGGCCTTCTCCGGCGGCGGCTCGCCGCTGGTCCCGATCGCCGAGGGTCCGTTCCATGCGGCCGCATTCGGGCTCTCCGACCTCGGGACCAAGGGCGGTCTGCGCACCGACGAGCACGCCCGGGTCCTGGCGAGGGACGGCGAGGTGATCCCTGGGCTCTACGCGGCGGGCAACTCGATGGCAGCCGTGAGCGGCACGACGTACCCCGCGGGCGGCAACCCGATCGCCGCGAGCATGGCGTTCAGCCACCTCGCGATCCAGCACCTGACCGAGAGCGAGGAGCGATGACCACGGACCCGATGACGACGGACCGGCAGTCGGCGGACCGATGGGCGATCATGGAGCTCAAGCACCGCTACGTACGCGGCGTCGACCTGCGCGACTGGGACGGCGTGGCCGCGACGCTGGCGCCGGAGATGACCGCGAGCTACCGCCCCGACCTGGTCACCGAGGGCGCCGAGGCGCTGGTCGCGGAGCTGCGGTCGCGTCTCGACGAGCACCGGATCACCGTGCACCAGCTCGGCCACCCCAGCATCGAGATCGACGGCGACCGGGCAACGGCGACCTGGACGATGTCGGACCGCACGATCTGCACCGACATCGGCTACGTCGTCGAGGGCGCCTCGGTCTCGCACGACACCTACCGGCGCGACCCCGACCGCGGCTGGCTGGTCACCGCGATCCGCTACGACCGGTTCTGCGAGACCACGGTCTCGTTCCAGGACATGCCGAGCTTCGACGTACGCGCCACGCCCTACCAGATGCTCGACCTGCCCTGATGCGGTGGGCGATGTCGGTGGCGATGGTGCCGCCGGAGGAGCTGGCCGAGCTGGCGCAGCTGGCGGAGAGTGTCGGGTTCGACGCCGTCTCGCTGCCGGACTCGGTCTTCTATCCCGAGCAGGTGACGGGCGACTACCCGTTCACTCCGGACGGCCGGCGGATGTGGGCGCCCGAGACGCCGATGCCCGACCCGCTGGTGACCATCGCCGCGCTGGCCGCGGTCACCGACCGGATCCGATTCCAGCCCTCGGTGCTCAAGCTGCCTCTGCGCGAGCCGCTGCTGCTGGCCAAGCAGGTCGCCTCGCTGGCCGTGCTGTCGGGGGACCGGGTGTCGCTCGGCGTCGGGATGTCGTGGATCCTCGAGGAGTTCCTGTTCACGGGAACCGAGATGCGTACGCGGGGCGCTCGCAGCGACGAGGCGATCGAGATCCTGCGGCTGATCTGTGGCGGCGGACCGCGCTGGGTGGAGCATCACGGCACGCACCATGACTTCGACCGGCTGATGGTCGCACCCGCCCCGGTCGCCCCGGTGCCGATCCTCGTCGGGGGACACAGCGACGCCGCCCTGCGCCGGGCGGCGCGGCTCGGCGACGGCTGGATCGCGGCCAACGTGCCCTACGCCGACCTGGAGCGGGCCATCGCCCGGCTCCACGCGCTGCGCCGCGACCACGGCCGCGACGAGGAGGACTTCGCCGTCTGGGCCTCACCGGTCGGCGTCACCGACGTCGACGGCTTCCGGCAGCTGGCGGCGGCCGGCGTCACCGACGTCTATCTTGCGCCGTGGCGGTTCTTCGGGCACGGGCTCGCCGACCGGGCGACCCGGCTGGAGTCCGTTCGTCGCTTCGCCGACGACGTCATCTCCCGGTTCTGACCGAGCGCCCTCAGTGGACCGGGTGAGCGGCGAGGTAGGCCGAGAAACGCTCGGCCACCTCGCCCTCGCTCAGCCCGAACTCCGCCAGCGAGTAGCGGTGGTCGGGCCGGCGCTCGCCGCGGCGGCTGACGTCGTCGGCCGCGACCACGGCCGCGCGCACCGGCTCGTCGAACGGCGTCCCGAGGGCGGCGTAGACCCGGGCGACGGTGCCGACCGGGTCGGCGACGAACTCGTCGTAGTGCACGTCCACGAATCGACCGGGATCGTGCCGGGCGCGCTCGGTGAGGAACCGCTCGGTCGCGCCGGCCCACAGCTCGAGGCTGTCGCGCCCGACGACGGGCGGGGTGAAGACGTCGGAGTGACCGCGGGAGGTGCGGGAGGTCAGGCTGCTCACCGAGGCGATCACGGAGCGCGGGTCCCGATGGGTCTGCACGACGAGCGCGTCGGGGTAGACCGCGAGCAGCGCGTCCAGCGAGAAGAGGTGGCCCGGGTTCTTCAGCACCCAGCGCCGCTCCGGGCTCGTCATGGCGATGAGCTGGAGGATGCGCCGGTGCCGGGCGTACGTCCCGGTCTGGTCCTGTCCGGCCAGCCAGCGCGTGTACGCCGGCAGGTGCGCGACGCTCGGGAAGGCGAGCGAGCGCAGGCCCTGCCGCTCCAGCCACCAGCACTCCTCGACGGCGTCGGGCGACATGAAGTGCATCCCCTTGAGGCCGGGGACGGCGGCGTTGCGCCGGTCGATGGCCGCCTGCATCGTGACGAAGTCGAGGTTCGCCGGCCATTCCTCACGGGCGGGACGCGGCTGGGGCGCGGCCGCGAGCCACATCTCCAGTCCTTGGTGGGCCGGGTCGACGCACAGCAGCCGGTGCAGGGCCGTGGTGCCGGAGCGCGGCAGACCGGTCACGAACACCGGCCGCGCCACCGGCGTCGCGACGTGTCCGGGGTGCGAGCGCCAGGCGGCCTCGGTGCGCAGCCGCGAGGCGAGTGACTGGACCAGTGTCTCGGTGATCTTCGCCCAGCCGGCCTCGGTGAGACCGGCCTCGGCCGTGTAGGCCTCGAGCAGCACGGCGAGGGGCTCATGGTGGTCGGAGTCGCCGAAGTCGGCCAGCCCGGTGCGCGCGACGGCACGCTCGTGGAGCTGATCGGCGAGCGTCGAGATGGGGACGGACATGGTTCCTCCCGGGTCAGCGATGGGGTCAGTGGTGGGTGGCGCCGGCGGTGACGTCGAGGCACTGCCCGGTGACGGCCCGGGCCAGGTCGGAGGCGAGGAAGAGCGCTGCGTCGGCGATCTCATCGGGGCGGGGCAGGCGCCGCAGGTCGGTCCCGCCGGCGATCTCGTCGTGGATCGCGTCCGGCGTGGTGCCCCGTTCGCGGGCCGCCTTGGCGAACGAGTCGCGCACGGCGTCGGCCCAGATGTAGCCCGGCGCCACGGAGTTGACCCGGACCCCCTGCGGCCCGAGCTCGATCGAGAGGCTCCGGGCGAGCGCGAGCAGGCTCGACTTCGTCATCCGGTACGCCCCGAACCCGGGCAGCCGGTTGCGGATGATCATCGAGTTCATCACCACCACGGCACCTCGGGACGCGGCCAGGGCGGGTGCACAGCGGCGTACCAGCTCCAGGGCCATCAGCGGCGACTCGAGCTCCGCGCGGACGGTGTCGAGGCCGGTCTCGAGCAGCGGCTCGCGCGAGGGTGCGTGGTAGGCGTTGTGCAGCACCGCGTCCAGCCGCCCGTGCTCGGCGAGCGTGGCTTCGACGAGCGCGGCCACGCCGCCAGGGTTGGTCAGGTCCGTGGGGACGGCGAGCACCCGCCGTCCGATCGTACGCAGCTCCCCGGCGAGCTCCTCGAGGCGTGCCGCGCTCCGCGAGGCGAGCACCAGGTCCGCGCCTGCGGCGGCGGCCCGCTCGGCCAGCGCCCGACCGAGCCCGGGGCCCACCCCGGCGACCAGGACGACCTTGCCGGCGAGCACCCCGGAGACCGGGTCGCTCATGACAGCATCCGGTCGGCGACGGCGGCCTGGCGGTCGGCGATGCGCCGGGACCACTGCTGCGGCGTGACCCGCTGACCGTCGTGGAAGGGGAGCCGCTCGGGGAGGCTCGCGAAGGGCACCACCTCGGTGGTCGGGCCGTCGGCCTCGGTGAGCGGCCGGTCGACGCGCTGCCAGCGGATCTGCAGATAGCCCCGCGCGTGGCCGGTGGTCTCCAGCCAGTTGGCCAGGCCGGGGTCGCGGTGGCTGATGACGAACCGGATCTTGCCGTCGGGGTCGACGTGCGCCTGGGCGGTGCTGAGGCTTGTCTGGTGGTTGGCGTAGTCGAGGGAGACGTACCACCGGCTGCCGAGCTGCATCCCCTGGTAGGGCATCCCGGAGGCGGGCACGGTGACGACCAGCGCCTCGTCCGCCCGCAGGTCGTAGTGGCCGGCCGAGCTGAACTGGCTGGTCAGGCCACCGGGGGTGGACTTGGGGGCGTACATCGTGTTGACCGGCTGGTCGAGATAGAAGAGCTCGACGAACTCCAGGAAGGTGCGGGCGTAGCCGACCAGGGTCCGGCCGGCCCGCGCGTAGCGGGACTCCACGGTCTCCAGGGTGAGCGGCCGGGCGGGCGCGCCGATCCGGTCGGCCCGCTGCACCCGCAGCGTGCCTGCCTGCTCGCCGGCCCAGTCGCTGAATGTCTGCCGAACCAACAGCCGGGACGAGTCGGGTGCCAGCGTGAAGTAGCCGGGGCCGGCGTCGTCCCGCGGCGGACCGAAGCGGAGCTCGAAGCCGCCGTCGGGGGAGACCGGGAAGTCCCGGTCGTCGAAGGCGAGGTGGCTGGCCGGGGCGGTGCTGCCGGCGTGCGAGCCACCGAGCACCTGGAAGACCAGGTCCGCGCAGGTGCCGCGGGTGCCGGTCACGACGTACTCCGCATCGCCGGTGATCTGGGCGGCGAAGTAGAGCGTGTCCGGGTTGTCCAGACCCATCTTGGTCCACGGCGTCGAGGGCCGGGCGAAGTACGGATCCTCCGGGTCGCCGGCCCAGGCGCTGCCCAGCGCCACCTTGACCAGTCCGGCCAGGTAGTCGAGCCCCTCGGCCAGATCGCGCGCGTCGTCGACGTGCGGGGCCGAGCGCACGATCCGCTCCGCCTCGGCGATGGCCTCGGTCAGCTGTGCGACGCCACGGGATTCCTGGATGCGTACGTCCGTCATGGACTTCCTCCTGCCGGGTGACCTGCGAGGTGCTGGCCGTCGGGACGCTAGGGACGGCCGGGCGGCCGTGGCACCGAGGTCCCGCTGACCGGAACCAGGACGGAGGTTTCGCTGGGTGGGACTTCCTCACCACGGAGCCGGTTCACGCGGTTCCTTGGGGTTTCGCACCCGAAACGCAGGAGGAAACATGACGCCAGGCTGGTCCCACGAGGTCGACGTGCTGGTCGTGGGCAGCGGCGCGGGCGGCATGACGGCCGCGCTCACCGGTGCCCTCGAGGGCCTGGAGACGCTGCTGGTCGAGAAGGCGCCGGTCTACGGCGGCACCACCGCACTCTCGGGCGGCGGGATCTGGGTGCCCAACAACCCGGCCGTCACGAAGGCCGGCGTGACCGACCCGCCGCAGCGGGTCATCGAGTACCTCGAGCACATCACCGAGGGCCGCATCCCGCGCAGCCGGCTGGCGGCGTACGTCGAGCACGGTCCCGCGATGTTCGAGATGTTCGGCGCCCGCACCCGGCACCTGGAGTTCTCCTGGTGCCCCGGCTACGCCGACTACCACCCCGAGGCTCCGGGCGGTCGTCCCGAGGGCCGCTCCGTGGAGTGCCCGCCCTTCGACCTGGATCTCCTGGGCGACCTCGCCGAGACGCTGCGGGGCAGCAGCATGAAGGTGCCCGGCGGGCTGGTGATCACCTCGGCCGACTACGTGAAGCTCAACATGCTGACCCGCACCTGGCTCGGGCGGCGGACGGCCTTCCGGCTCGGTGTCCAGGGCGTGCTCAACCGCCTGCGCCGTCGTCGGATGGTCTCTCTCGGCCAGTCGCTGGTGGCCCGGCTGCGGGCGAGCCTGGTCGACGCCGGCGTACCGGTCTGGCTGGACTCGCCGCTGCTCGACCTGGTCCGCGACGAGCAGGGGACCGTCGTCGGCGCGGTCGTCCGGCACGACGGCGACGCCGTACGCATCCGGGCCCGCAAGGGCGTCGTGATCGCCTCCGGCGGCTTCGACCACAACGAGACCATGCGCAAGGAGCACCTGCCCGAGGTCGGCCGCGACGACGTGTCCGGCGGGGCAGAGTCCAACACCGGCGACGGCATCACGGCCGGTCAGGCCGTGGGCGCGGCCGTCGACCTGATGGACGACGCCTGGTGGATGCCCTCGATCCGCCGCCCCGACGGCAAGGTGCACGCGCTGGTCGCGGAGCGCTCCATCCCCAACTCGCTGATCGTCACCCCGCAGGGGGAGCGGTTCGCCAACGAGGCCTCGCCGTACGTCACCTTCGTGCACGCCCAGATCGAGGGCGGCCACCCCTACCTGTGGTTCGTGATGGATCAGACCGCCCGCCGCCGCTACCCGTTCGGCGCGGTCATCCCGGGCAAGGACCTCCCCGAGACCTGGTACGAGTCCGGGCTGGCCCACCGCGCCGACACCATCGCCGGTCTGGCCGAGGCGATCGGTGTCCCCGCCGGGACCCTGGAGGCGACGGTGGCCCGCTACAACGCGATGGTCCCTACCGGCCGCGACGACGACTTCGGCCGCGGCGAGAGCGCCTACGACCGCTACTACGGCGACCCGACCCTGCCGAACCCCGTGCTCGGCACGGTCGCCGAGGGCCCCTACCTCGCAGTGCGGATCGAGGCCGGCGACCTCGGCACCAAGGGTGGTCTGCTGACCGACGAGCACGCCCGCGTCCTCGACGCCTCCGGCGCGACGATCCAGGGCCTGTACGCCACCGGCAACGCCGCCGCCTCCGTCATGGGCAACGACTACGCCGGTGCCGGCGCCACCATCGGGCCGGCCATGGTCTTCGGGTACGTCGCCGCCCGGCACGCTGCCGGGGAGAGGTGAGCTCGCCATGTCCGTGAGGCTGCGCGTCGTCGACGTGATCGAGGAGACCGCCGACGCCCGGTCGATCGTCCTCGAGGCGCCGACCGAGGCGGCCGACCGGTTCGTCTACCGGCCCGGGCAGTTCCTGACCGTGCGGGTGCCGCACGCCGAGGGCGACCTGGCCCGCTGCTACTCGCTGGCCAGCGACCCCGGCGGCGGTGAGCCGATGAAGATGACCGTGAAGCGGGTCGTCGACGGGCGCGGCTCCAACTGGCTCTGCGACCAGGTCGAGGCCGGCGCCGAGCTCGAGGTCCTGCCGCCGTCGGGAGTGTTCACCCCGGCCGCCTCCCACGGTGACCTGCTCCTGGTCGCCGGCGGCAGCGGCATCACCCCGGTGATGTCGATCCTCAAGGCGGCCCTGCGCGGCGACGCGCGGGTGGCGCTGTTCTACGCCAACCGCGACCCGGAGTCGGTGATCTTCCGTGCCGAGCTCGACGAGCTCGCCGCCCGGCATCCCGACCGGGTCGTGGCGACCCACTGGCTGGAGAGCGACCGTGGCCTGCCGAGTGCCGGCGACCTCGCCGCCTGGGCCGGACCCCATCCCGAGCGCGAGGCCTTCGTCTGCGGGCCGGAGCGGTTCATGGCGCTCGCCGAGCAGGCGCTCGCCGAGGCCGGCCTGCCCCGCAGCGCGGTCCACGTGGAGCGGTTCGTCTCGCTCGAGGGAGATCCGTTCGCGGCACCCTCGCCCGGCACCTCCGGCGGTGAGGTCGTCGAGGGCGAGCCGACCGTCGAGGTCACCCTCGACGGCGAGACCCGCACGCTCGGCTGGCAGCGGGAGACCCCGTTGCTCGACGTTCTGCTCGCGGCCGGGCTCGAGGCTCCGTACTCCTGCCGGGAGGGCTCCTGCAGTGCGTGCACCTGCCTGGTCCTGGACGGCGAGGTGAAGCTGCTGCGCAACACCGTGCTCGGCCGCGAGGACCTGGAGGACGGCTACACGCTGGCCTGCCAGGCGGTCCCGCTCACCGACGACGTACGCGTCACCTACGAATGATCGACCGGAGGAAACCTACGATGGGAACGCTCGACGACAAGGTCGTCATCATCACCGGAGGCGCGCGCGGCATGGGTGCCGCGCACGCCCGCCACCTGGTCGCCGAGGGCGCCCGGGTCGTGATCGGCGACATCCTCGACGAGGACGGCAAGGCGCTCGCCGACGAGCTCGGCGAGTCGGCGGTCTTCGCGCACCTCGACGTCACCTCGCCGCAGCACTGGGCCGATGTCGTCGGGCTGGCGAAGGCCACGTACGGAGGTCTGGACGGCCTGGTCAACAACGCCGGCGTGCTGACGTTCCGGCCGATCGCCGACATGGACGTCGAAGAGTTCCGGCGGGTCCTCGACATCAACCTCACCGGCGCCTGGCTGGGCCTCAAGGCCGCCACCGATGCGCTGGCTCAGGGCGGCGGCTCTGTGGTCAACGTGTCCTCGATCAACGGGTTCGTCGGTTCCTCCGGCCTCAGCGCCTACACGGCCAGCAAGTTCGCGGTGCGCGGGCTCACCAAGGCGGCCGCCCAGGAGCTCGGCCCGCGCGGCATCCGGGTGAACTCGATCCACCCCGGCGGCATCGCCACCCCGATGACCGGCCGTACGCCCGGCCAGAGCGACACCGACGGCGCCGAGGCCTTCGCCCAGGTGCCGATCCCGCGCTGGGGCCGGCCCGAGGAGGTCTCGCCGCTCGTGGCGTACCTGGTCTCCGACCAGTCCGGCTACTGCACCGGCAGCGAGTTCGTCGTCGACGGCGGCGCGCTCAGCGGCACGGTCTTCTAATCGCTTCCCAGAGGAGAGAAATGGTCACCAGCATGATCGACAAGATGGCGGCGGGCATCGCCTCCGAGGTGGTCCGTCTCGACGGCACCTGCGAGCTCGACCGCGCCGCGATCGGCGGCAAGGCGTGGAGCGTGAACGCGATGCGCGCCCAGGGTCTGCCGGTGCCGCCGGCGGTGGCCCTGACCACCGGGTGCTGCGCCGACTTCTACGCCGCCGGGGGAGCCGTGCCCGAGGAGGTGTGGCAGCAGGTACGCCAGGGCATCGCCTTCCTCGAGGAGGAGACCGGCCGCGGCTTCGGCGACGACCAGCACCCGCTGCTCGTCTCGGTGCGCAGCGGTGCGCCGGTCAGCATGCCCGGGATGATGGACACGGTGCTCAACCTCGGCCTGACCGCGGCCGCCGGCGCGGGGCTCGCCGCGGAGAGCGGCGACGAGGCGTACGTGAGCGACACCCGCGAGCGCTTCGTGCGGCAGTATCGCGAGACCGTCCTGGCCGACGAGCAGGGCGAGGTCCCGGACGACCCGTGGGACCAGCTCCGGGCGGCCGTCGGCGCCGTCTTCGCCTCCTGGCAGTCGCCGCGCGCGGTGACGTACCGGGCCTCCCGGGGGATCGCCGGCGACCTCGGCACCGCCGTCACCATCCAGGCGATGGTCTTCGGCAACCTCGACGACCACTCCGGAACCGGCGTCCTGTTCACCCGCAACCCGAGCACCGGCGCCCGGGAGCCGTTCGGCGAGTGGCTGCCGCGCGGCCAGGGTGAGGACGTCGTCTCCGGCCGGGTGACCCCGCAGCCGCTGGCGGCGCTGGCCGTCGAGCTGCCCGGGGCACATGCCCGGCTGATGGATGCCGCGCGCGCCCTCGAGGTGTCGTCCCGGGACGTCCAGGACATCGAGTTCACCGTCGAGGGCGGCCGGCTCTGGCTGCTCCAGACCCGATCCGCCAAGCGCTCGGCCGCAGCGGCTGTCCGGATCGCCGTCGACCTCGTCGACGAGGGCCTGCTCTCGCCGGAGGAGGCGGTCGGCCGGGTCACCCCGGAGCACGTACGCGGCGTCCTCGCCGCCGGCACCGGTGCCGGGCTCGGCGATCCGCTGGTCACCGGCGAGGCCGCCTGCCCCGGTCTCGCGACCGGCGTCGCGGTCACCGACCCCGACGAGGCCGAGGTCCGCGCCGAGATCGGCGAGGACGTGATCCTGGTGCGCTCGACCACCTCGCCGGACGACCTGCACGGCATGCTCGCCGCGCGCGGCATCGTCACCGAGTACGGCGGCGCGACATCGCACGCCGCGGTCGTCAGCCGGGAGATCGCACGGCCCTGCGTCGTGGGCTGCGGGGCCGGGGCCCTGGCGCTCCTGGCGGGCCGCGAGATCACCGTCGACGGTGCCACCGGGCAGGTCTGGGAGGGCCGGGTCGAGGCCGCCGCCGCGGACCCGACCGCCGATCCGTTCCTGAGGCGGCTGGCCGGTTGGGCCGAGAGGCAGCTCCCCGGCGCCGCCCGCGCCCAGGTGGTCGCGATGCCTCCCGCCGAACGCATCCTCGCCGCCTTCGAGTCACTCGAGCGGTGAGCGCACCGGCGAATGGCACGGCGAAGGGCACGGGGAAGGGCACGGTCGCGGTGGTCACCGGCGCCAGCCGCGGGGCCGGCGCCGGCATCGCGGCGGCGCTGGCCGCCACCGGCGCGACCGTGTACGTCACCGGCCGTTCCGAGGATGGGATCGCCCGGACCGCCGCGGAGTGCGACCGCCGTGGCGGCGCCGGGATCCCGGTCGTGTGCGACCACGCCGAGGACGCCGCGGTCGCGGCGCTCTTCGACCGGGTACGCCGCGAGCACGGCCGGCTCGACGTCCTGGTCAACAACGCGATCGCGCTGCCCGACGGGCTCACCGACGACCGGCCGTTCTGGGAGAAGCCGCTCGCGCACCAGCAGATGTTCGACGTCGGGCTGCGCTCCTCCTACGTCGCTGCCTGGCACGCCGCCCCGCTCCTCACCGTCGGCGGCGGGCTGGTCGCGCACACCTCGTCCTTCGGTGGCGGCTGCTACCTGCACGGACCGGCGTACGGTTCGGTCAAGGCCGGCGTCGACAAGCTCGCGCACGACCTGGCCGTCGACCTCGCCCCGCACCAGGTGGCGGTGGTATCGGTGTGGATGGGCATCCTGCGTACCGAACGGACGCTCGCCGGCCTGGCGCGCGACCCGGGCAGATATGGGGAGCTCGCGGCGCGCACCGAGTCCCCGGAGCTGACCGGAAGGATCCTCGCGGCGCTGCTGGCGCACCCGGAGCGGATGCGCTGGAGCGGGCGTACGGTCATCGGCGCCGAGCTCGCTCGCGAGCTGGGGGTCACCGACACCGACGGCAGCAGCCCGCCCTCGCACCGGGAGATGCTGGGCGGGCCGCTCGAGTTCAACCCGGCTGTCGTCAGGTAGGCCTCAGTGTGCCCGGCCGGCGACCGCCTCCTCGAGCCGGGTGCGGCCGCTGAGCTGGATCAGGTCCTCGTGCAGCTCGAACCACACCGTGTGGTAGCTGTCCAGGATCGGCCGGGCCACCCATATCGTCTCGCCGGCGGCGATCTGGTCCTGGGCGTGCTGCAGTCGGGCGGCATAGCGCACCAGGCGCGGCGCCAGCTCACCCAGCCGACCGACCAGCGGGAGGACCCGGGTGTGCAGGGATGCCAGCCGCTCCAGCACCAAGGAGTCGTACGCCGCGTCGGTGTGGTCGTTGGGGGTGGCACCGTCCTTCATCTGCCAGGCGGTGATGATGCCCTTCAGGTCGGCGTTGACCTCGCAGAACTCGTCGTAGGCCGCGCCGAGCGCCGGGCCGTCGACCGTCGCGCGGTCGGCGTCGAGGAGCGCGGCCAGGTGCTCGCGACCGACGGCGGAGAGCCGGTACGCCGCGCCTGCCGGCTCGCACAGTCCGCGCGACACCGCCTCGGCCAGCAGGTCACCGGCCTCCTCGGTCGAGACACCCAACGGCGTGGCCACGTCGCCCGGCCGGACCCGGCCCTTCAGTTCCACGATGCGTAGCAGGTCCATGTCGGACACAGCGCTCTCCTCTCACTCACGATCACGTCCGGCAACCATCGCCCGGTGAAGGGCTGTGACGGACGCCGCTCCCAGTGAGCGGGACGGTTGCCAGGAGACCGGGTCCGGCGGGAGATCGTGGGGCCGACACCCTGGACGACGATCGACGGAGGACGGATGAGCGTGGTGGGCGAGGAGCGCCGCAGCAGGTGGACCGAGCTGGCGGCGGTGGACAACGTACGTGACCTCGGCGGGCTGCCCGTCGAAGGCGGCGGAAGCACCAGGTTCGGCGTGGCCTTTCGGGCCAGCACCCCGCAGCAGGCCACCGCGGACGACGTCGCCCTGCTCGTCGACGGCCTCGGGATCCGTACGCTGCTGGACCTGCGGCTGCACGACGAGGCCGCCCGTGAGGGACACGGCCTGCTCGGCGAGGCCGGCCCGACGGTGGTCAACCTGCCGATCCGCAAGGGCGACTCGACGGTGCGCGACGTGGTCATGCCCGACACGCGTAAGACAGACCTGGGGCTGCTCTACGAGCAGCTGCTCGCCGGCAGCGCCGCCTCGATCGTGACCGCCGCCCGGAACGTCGCCGACCCCGAGCGGCACTCGGTCCTCTTCCACTGCGCTGCCGGCAAGGACCGCACCGGCGTGCTCGCGGCCGTGCTGCTCGACGCTGTCGGCGTACGGGCCGAGGCGATCGTCGAGGACTACGCACTGACCGCCGAGCGCGAGCACCGGGTGCGGGAGCGGCTCGTACAGATCCCGGCCTACAGCGACCTGCCGCCGGTCGCGGAGGGTGTCATGGGCGTCAAGGCGGCCGCGATCAGGCGGTTCGTCGAGACCCTCCGCGCCACCCACGGCGGCGCCGCCGAGTTCCTGCTGCGCCACGGGCTCGCCGAGGACGAGCTGACCGCGCTCCGGGACGCGCTGGTCACGCCCCCAACATCCGCAGCCGATTGACCAGGGCCCGGGCATGATGTGCCCCGATCCGTACGTCACGCCACAGCCGCGCCACCGGGTCGTCGTTGTCGAGGGCATGGCTGCGCACGCTGGCGAAGACCAGCCCGACTGCCTCGACGGCCCGCTCCACGGCGTAGAGCTGGTCGTCGAAGGGGTTGCGCGCCTGCGCGTCCGGGTCGGCGTCGGTGGGCGTACCGAGCACCAGCGCGGCCGCGTCCAGCGAGGACGCGGCCCGGGCGACCCGCGCGGGGGAGAGGTCGCGGGCAGTGACCTCCTCACCGGCCTGGGTGAGCTCGACGCGTTGCCGCAGCTGCTCCAGATGCAGGTCGAGGGCGCCCCGGGCGGAACCCACGAGCGCCATCGCGACGATCGCGCCGACCGGTGCCAGCCCGGGCGCGCGGTCGCCGACCCCGGCCCAGGCGTGACGGGGGACGACCACGTCGCTCAGATGTACGTCCTGGGCACCCCACGCGGTCAGGCCGACGGCGTCGACCGAGCTCTCGAGGCGCGCCGCGGCGGTCTCCACCAGCACCAGCCCGACCGGCCCGGGCTCGCCGTCGGAGCTGTGCCGGGTGGCGAGGATGAGCCAGCCGGCCTGCGCGGCCCCAGTCACGGCGGACCAGCGGCCGCGTACGAGCAGCCCGTCCTCGTGCTCGCGGACCGAGCCGGCAGCCTCCAGCGAGAAGCCGACGAGCGGGTCGACGCCTGCCTCGCCGCGCAGGTCGGCCCAGGCCTGGTGCGGGAAGAGGTCGAGGAGCCACGGGACCGCGGCCGCGTGCGCGGTCACCCAGCCGGTCGAGCCGCACGCGCCGCCGACGAGGCCGACCACGTCGAGCAACCGCTCGGCGCGCTCGGCACGGTCGGCCGGCGCGCCGAGTGTGAAGACGCCGGCGTCGAGCAGGGCCGCAAGCACCTCGGTCGGGATGCGGCGCTCGGCCTCGGTGCGGGCCGCTTCCTCACGGATGCGGGGCAGCACCTCGACGACGCGCTCGTGGACGGTGGGCTCCATGAGGGGCATGGTAGTGCTGGCGGAGGGCCGGCAGCGGGTCTGTCGCACTCGCCGGGACACGCCGGTGGGCGACGACACGGAGGAGGATGGGGCAGGTGAGCGAACCAGCCATGGCACTGGCATCGGACCGAGTGCTCGACGACGTACGGGCGATGCTTCCGGAGCTGTCCCGCGGCGCGGCCGAGGTGGAGCTGAACGGCTCCGTCGACGCCCGGGTGCTGAGGTCGCTGGACCGCGCCGGGTTCTTCGGGCTGCTCCGGCCGGTGAGCCGCGGCGGCCTCGAGGCCGACCCGGTCGAGTTCTTCCGCGGGGTGCGGCTGCTTTCGCGCGCCTGCCTGGCCACCGGCTGGGTCGCCTCGCTCTTCGGCGCCCACGAGTGGCACCTGGCGATCTTCGACGAACGCGCCCAGGACGAGGTCCGCGCCGGCGGCCCGGGGACCTACCTCGCCTCGTCCTACACGCCCGGCGGCCAGCTGGTCCCGGTGCCGGGTGGCTACCGCCTCACCGGCCGGTGGCGTACGTCCACCGGCATCGCGCACGCATCCTGGGCGCTGCTGGGCAGCCTCCTCCTCGACGACGACGGTCGTCCCGTCGACTTCGTCAGCGCCCTGGTTCCGGCCACCGACTACGTCGTCGAGCAGACCTGGGACCCCACCGGCCTGCGCGGTGTCGGCGCCGACGGCCTGGCCGTCCGCGACGCGTTCGTACCCGCCTACCGCACCTTCGGCTCCACCGAGCGGACCCAGCAGCAGGACATCGCCTCCGCGGCCGCCCTGGCGCCGCTCTACCGGATGCCGTACGCCACCGTGCACACCCACGCCGTCGCGGCGCCCCTGATCGGCGCCGCCGAGGGGGCCTACGACGCGCTGGTCGCGGACCGCCCAGAGGTGGCCGCGGTGCCCGCCGTCACCCGGGCGCTGACCGACGTACACGCGTCCTGGCTCCAGCTGACCCGCAACCTGGGCACCCTCCACGAGCACGCCCGCGCCAACGATCCGCACGACAACGGCCTGGCCATCCGCGCTCGCCGCGACCAGGTCCTCGCCGTGGAGCGGTCGGTGCGGGCGATCGGCGTCTTCCTCGACGCCGCAGGGGAGGAGGCGCTCGATCGGCGCCACCCGCTGCAGCGGGCCTGGCGGGACGCGCAGGTGGCGATCACCAACGCGGCCAACGCGGTCGAGGAGACGCTCTCGATCTATGGGCGCTGGGCGTATGGGATGGATATTGCTGATCGGTGGTGGTGAGTGGCATTGGTTGGCGTCTTTGGTGGTTGGTGTTTGCCGCCGACCCTTTCTTGGAGGGTGTTCTCGGCGGCGTCCGGAGTAAAGGACGGCCTGCGGCCGCCGGCTTCGCCGGCCGCTTCGCGGTCCTTGACACCGGCCGTCGCCGAGAAAAAAGATGGCTGGCTATCGGGCCGGCGGCAGGGGTTTGGCGCGGAGATTTCCGTTGGGGACGGGCTTGGCAGCTCCGGTGAACGAATGTTCGTTCGCGCTGTGCTGGCGAAAGAAAATTCTCTTTCACCGGGGTGGGTCCCCGGTCGTAGGGGCGCCGGGGGTGAACGAATTTTCGGTCACCCCCGTTGGTCGAGCCGCCGGAGCCGCTAGGCGGAGGCGTGTCGAGACCAACACGGTGCCCTTCGCGCTTGATCGTGCCGTGTTGGTCTCGACACGCTCGGCCGCAGGCGGCCTCGCGGCTCGACCAGCGGTGCTGGCGGCTGGCGGTGCTGGCGGTGCTGGCGGTGAACGAATTTTCGTTCACCGCGCAACATCTACCCTTCCGAGGAGCCTCCGGGTGGGGCCCAGACCAGCCCCGAAAAAACGCGACGCGACAGCCTAGACCCAACCGTCAGCCGGCAAAGTCTGTAACAACCTCCCCAGAACCCCGTCCGTACTAGGCCGAACAACCTCGGCCACCACGTCCCGCCCGGCCAGCCGCTGACTGATGTGCGCTGCCGCGCGCAGGACCAGCGGACCGAGTCGCTGCAGCTTCTCCAACGGGACCTGGCCGCCCAGCGAGATCGCACCGAGCAGCCCCTCGTCCTGTACCGCGGCCCCCAGCGCCGAGACCCCCAGGACGAGCTCCTGGTTCTCGTAGGCGAGACCGTGGTGCGTGCGGACCCGGGCCAGCTCCTGGTGCAGGCTGGCGAGGTCGCCGATCGTGCGCGGGCTGCGCTTGGGGACGCCTGCCGGGTAGAGCGCGTCCATCTCCTCGGCAGGGAGCCGGGCGAGCATCGCCTTGCCCATCGCGGTGGCATGGGCCGGGACCCTGCTGCCGACGGTGGTGGGCACGCCGGTGGGGCCGCGGCCGGAGATGCGGTCGAGCACGAGCACGTCGTCACCGATCAGCACGCCGAGGTGGACCATGAGCCCGGTGTCGAGGTGCAGCCGGTTGAGCACCGGTGCCGCGACCGCGCGCAGCTCGGGGTGCTCGACCAGCGAGTGCCGAGCGGCGGAGGCTCCGGCCGAGAGGGCGTAGCCGTCGGGGCGCCGCTGGATCCACCCGGTGACGAGCAGCTGGTCGAGGATCCGGTGGACCGTGGAGCGCGGCAGGCCGGTGCGGACCGCGATCTCGTCGAGGCGGAACCGCGCGCCGGGCTCGTCGAAGACCCTCATGATGAGCGCGATCCGGCCGACCATCGAGACCGGGGCGTCCTTGCCCTCGCTGTCGGTGCGGTT
Organism: Nocardioides sp. NPDC059952; assembly: GCF_042730435.1. Lineage (NCBI taxonomy): Bacteria > Bacillati > Actinomycetota > Actinomycetes > Propionibacteriales > Nocardioidaceae > Nocardioides > Nocardioides sp. NPDC059952. The sequence goes on from NZ_JBHWLY010000040.1 coordinate 40,690, forward strand.
CTTCTTGGCCTGCGTCACCACGGGTCTGTCGCCTCCTCGGACAGTTTCGATGATAGGACTTCTCAGCCCCACCGGTCGTTCCATCCCCACAGATCTGCGGCCTGGACCGGCCGCTGCGTACCCAGCCCGAAGCGGCCGCGGTGGAAGACCAGCGGCGGTACCTCCGCGCCCAGCTCCAGACCGAGCACCCGGCACACCGCGATGTCGTGGTCCCCGGCGAGGTGTACGTCCTCGAGCGAGCAGTGCACCCGCAGCAGTGCGCCGGGGAGCGAGGGGGCTCCCCAGGCGGACAGCTCGTGGTCCAGGCCCTCGAACCGTGCCCCGGTGCGCGAGCCGAAGCGACCGCAGACCTCGATCTGGTCCTCCGTCAGCACGTTGACGCACAGCGTGCCGGCCGAACGGATCCGGCCCCAGGCGCGCCCCTCCCGCCCGGCGCAGAACATCACCAGCGGCGGCTCGAGGGAGACCGATGCGAACGACTGGCAGGTGAAGCCGACCGGCTCCCCGTCGGCCACCGCCGTCACCACGGTGACCCCGCTCGCGAAGGCGCCCATGGCGCGGCGCATCCCCTCCGGGGTCGGGTCGAGCGGCTCGGCCGGAGGACTCTGCGGAGCGGTCGGGAGCGCGAAGGCGGTCATTCCTCGACGGTAGGTGCGGTCGAGGAGGCAGGGCTCGCCTGTCCCGTTCATCGGGAACCTGCCCGAGGGTCCCGTTGGATGGGACCGCCGCCCCGGGATGCCGTCCGACGCGCCACCGTTCGAGGTCCCGCACCACCCCGGAAGGAGGACCGGTGAACCAGCCCGCAAGCAGCCCGTCGAGCAGCCAGGCCGGCGGCGTCGTGATCGACCACGAGGTCGCCCGCTTCCTGGCGCTCCTCAACGAGGGCTTCCCGCCGGTGCAGACGATGGCCGCAGCCGACGCCCGCGCGGCGGTCGCCGCCCGTCGTACGCCGCTCACGAACGCCGACGACGTCCTCTCGGCCACCGACGTCGGCATCGACACCGGGACCGGCCGGATCGGCGCCCGGGTCTACCGGCCCCATGGACCCGAGGACGTACGCCGTCCGCTGGTCGTCTTCCTGCACGGTGGCGGCTTCGTCTTCTGCGACGTCGAGAGCCACGACGGCTTCTGCCGACAGCTCTCCCGCGAGGTCGACGCGGTCGTGGTGTCCGTCGACTACCGGCGCGCCCCCGAGCACCGGGCGCCGACCGCCGCCGAGGACGCGTACGCCGCCCTGGTCTGGGCGAGCGAGCGCCACGACGAGCTCGGCACCGACCCGGCGCGCGTCCTGGTCGCCGGCGACAGCGCCGGCGGCAACCTGGCCGCCGTAGTCGCCCTGATGGCCCGCGACCGTAACGGCCCGGCGCTGGCCGGGCAGGCGCTGCTCTACCCGGTGATCGACCCGGCGTGCGACACCCCGAGCTTCGAGACCTACGCGGAGGGCCACTTCAACACCGCGGCCGCGATGCGCTGGTACTGGGACCAGTATCTCGGTGCGGACCGCACTCTCCCCGAGCCGCCCGAGCTGGCCGCGCCCAGCCGGGCCGCGAGCCTGGCCGGACTGCCGGCCGCGGTCGTCGTGGTCACCGGTGCCGACCCGCTGCGCTCCGAGGGCGAGGCGTACGCCGCCCGGCTGGCCGCCGACGGCGTCCCGGTCCTCGCCCGGACCTACCCGCGCCTGTTCCACGGCTTTCTGACCATCCTCGCGCTGCGCGCAGGGGCGTCCGCCCGCGAGCTGCTGTACGCCGACATGCGCCGCCTGCTCTCCGTCGAGTCCGCGGCAGGGGCACCGGCATGACCGCCCCCGTCATCGACCTGACCGGCAAGGTCGCGCTGGTCACCGGCGCGGCCGGCGGGCTCGGTGCGGCCGTCGCGGCAGCGTTCGCGGACGCCGGTGCCCACGTCGTCCTCGCCGACACCGATCTGGCCGGCGCCACCCGCACCGCCGAGGAGATCGGCGGCAGCGCCGAAGCGGCCGAGCTCGACGTCCGCGACCCGGACGCCTGGCAGCGCGCGACCGCGCGACTCCTCGAGCAGCACGGCCACTGGGACGTACTCGTCAACAACGCCGGCGTCTATCGCAAGGCCCCGCTCGCGGAGATGGCGGATGACGAGATCGCCCTGGTCCTCGACGTCAACCTGCGCGGCACCGTGCTCGGCACCCGGGCAGCGGCTCGGTCGATGGCCGACGGCGGCGCGATCGTGAACATCTCCTCGACCGCCGGGCTCGCCGGCCACCGCCACGCCCTCGTCTATTCCGCCACCAAGTTCGGCGTCCGCGGCGTCACTCGCTCAGCGGCCCTCGAGCTGGGGGAGCGCGGGATCCGGGTCAACGCGGTGTGCCCGGGCCCGATCGAGACCCCGATGATGCGCGCCGACCAGGTCGACTGGTCGGCCGTACCCCTGTCCCGGGCGGCCGAACCCCGCGAGGTCGCCGCCCTCGTCACCTACCTCGCCAGCGACGCGGCCGCCTACTGCACCGGCGGCGACCACACCGTCGACGGCGGCCTGAGCGCCTGAACCCAGGAGAGACCGAATGAACGCACCCACGGACACACCTCGCGACCTCGTCATCGTGGGCGCCGGGCTTGCCGGCGTCTACGCGATGTACCGCGCGCTGGAGAAGGGCCTCGACGTCGTCGGCGTCGAGGCCGGCGAGAGCGTCGGCGGCACCTGGTACTGGAACCGCTACCCGGGCGCCCGCTGCGACGTCGAGAGCGTCGACTACTCCTACTCCTTCGACCGCGAGCTCGAGAAGGACTGGAAGTGGACCGAGCGGTTCGCGACCCAGGAGGAGATCCGCTCGTACTTCGACCACGTCGCCGACCGCTACGACCTGCGCCGCCACTTCAGCTTCGGCCGCCGCGTCACGTCCGCCCACTTCGACGAGCGGACCTCGCTGTGGACGGTCACCCTCGACGACGGCACCCGGCACCGGACACGCTTCGTGATGATGGCGACCGGCTGCCTCTCCGTCCCGATCCGTCCCGACCTCCCCGGCGTCGAGGAGTACGCCGGCACTCAGCTGTTCACCGCCCAGTGGCCCGAGGAGCCCGTCGACCTGACCGGCAAGCGGGTCGGCCTGATCGGCACCGGCTCGTCCGGCATCCAGGTGGCCCCGATCCTCGCCGAGCAGGCCCAGTCGCTGACCGTCTTCCAGCGCAGCGCCAACTACACGGTGCCGGCGCGGAACCGGCCGCTCACCGAGGAGGAGTGGCAGCAGGTCCAGGAGACCTATCCGGAGCGCCGGGCGGCCTCGCGCTATGCGCCGGCGGGCTCGCTGAGCACCACCCACGCGCGGAAGGCGACCGAGGTCGACGCCGAGGAGCGGCAGCGGGCCTTCGAGGCGCGCTGGCAGGAGGGCGGCGTCCTGTTCGCCAAGACCTTCCCCGACCAGAGCAGCGACATCGTCGCCAACGACTACGCCCGCGAGTTCGCGGAGTCGAAGATCCGGGAGATCGTCGAGGACCCCGAGGTCGCCGAGGACCTGATCCCGAGAGACCACCCGATCGGCACCAAGCGGATCGTCACCGACACCGGCTACTACGAGATGTACAACCGCGACGACGTCGAGCTGGTCAACCTGCGCAAGCACCCGGTCGAGCAGGTCACCGCCTGGGGCATCAAGACCGACGATGCCTCGTACGAGCTGGACGTGATCGTCTTCGCGACCGGTTTCGACGCGCTCACCGGCGCGCTCACCTCGATCGACGTCCGCGGTGCCCGTGGCGCGGTGCTCGCCGAGGAGTGGGAGCACGGCCCGCGGACCTACCTCGGCCTCGGCGTCGCCGGCTTCCCGAACCTGATCACCCTCAACGGCCCCGGCAGCCCGTCGGTGCTCGCCAACATGTCGACGCACACCGAGCAGCAGGTCGACTGGGGCATGGACCTCATCGAGTTCTGCCGGGCCAACGGCATCGACCAGGCCGAGCCACGTCGCGACGCCGCCGAGAAGTGGACCGAGCACCTCGGCGAGGTCGCCGAGGGGACGCTCTTCACCCGCGCCGCGTCCTGGTACATGGGCGCCAACATCGAGGGCAAGACCCGCACCTTCATGCCCTACATCGGCGGCTTCGGCACCTACCGCCGGCTCTGCGACGAGGCCCGCGACAACGGCTTCGAGGGCTATGTCCTGACCCGCGCGTCGTCGGGGGCCACGGCATGAGCACGTACGACGCGACCCGGCGCGAGCTCGCGACCGACGCCGGCATCCTCGTCTATCACGAGTACGGCGAGGGCCCGCCGCTCCTGCTGCTGCACGGCTCCGGCCCCGGCGTGGCCGGCTGGCGCAACTTCCACCAGAACCTGCCTGCGCTGGGTGCCCACTTCCGGTGCCTGGTCCTCGAGCTGCCCGGCTTCGGCGTCAGCCACGACATCGACGAGTCGCCGTTCGCGGCGGCCGGTCCCGCGGTGGTCCGCTTCCTCGACGACATGGGCCTCGGCTCGGTCCCGGTGATCGGCAACTCGATGGGCGGCGTGGTCGCGGCCCAGCTCGCGATCGCCCGCGCCGACCTGTTCTCGAAGATCGTCACCGTCGGCGGCATCGGCGCCACCGTCTTCGGCGCCGGCCCGGGCGAGGGCATCGTCCGGCTCACCGACTTCGTCGAGAACCCGACCCGGGAGGGCCTGATCCAGTGGCTGCGGTCGATGGTCTTCGACCAGGCCATGGTCACCGAGGAGCTGATCCAGCAGCGCTGGGACCTCGCCACCGAGCCCGAGACCCTTGCCTCGGCACGGAGGATGTACGGCCGCGAGGCCAACGCCGCCCGGGTCGCGATGGCCGCCGCGAGCGACCGGCCGCCGTACTGGGCGATGCTCCACAAGATCACCGCACCCGTCCTGCTGACCTGGGGACGCGACGACCGGGTCAGCCCGGTCGACATGGCACTGGTGCCGATGCGCACCATTCCGAACGCCGAGCTGCACGTCCTGCCGCGCTGCGGCCACTGGGCGATGATCGAGCAGCAGGCCGCCTGGGAGGCGGCGGTGCTCGCCTTCCTGACCCGAGAGGCTGACCCCCGAAAGGATATGAAGGCATGACCACCAACGACCACACCGCACAGGTACGCGCCCGCATCGACGAGCACGCCGACGAGCTGGCCGCCCTGGGGCGAGCCAACGAGGACCTCGGCCGCCTCGACGACCAGGCCGCCAAGGTGCTGCGCGACTCAGGCGTCATGCGGCTCCTGCAGCCGAAGCAGCACGGCGGCCACGAGGCCCACCCGCGCGACTTCGCCGAGAACGTCATGCGGATCGCCGGGCTCGACGGCGCGACCGGCTGGGTGGCCGGCATCGTCGGCGTGCACCCCTGGGAGATGGCGATGGCCGACGAGCGGGTCCAGGAGGAGGTGTGGGGGAGCGACCCGGACACCTGGATCGCCTCGCCGTACGCCCCCATGGGCGTGCTCACTCCTGTCGAGGGCGGCTACACCCTGAAGGGTCGGTGGCAGTTCTCCTCGGGCACCGACCACTGCGACTGGATCTTCCTCGGCGCGATGCTCGGCGACGCCGACGGCAAGCCCGCCCAGCCGGTGACCCAGGCGCACGTGATCCTCCCGCGCGCCGACTACACCATCGTCGCGGACTCCTGGGACGTCGTCGGCCTGCGCGGCACGGGCAGCAAGGACATCGTCGTCGAGGACGCGTACGTCCCGGCGTACCGGACGCTGCTCTACAACGACGTCGCCGACGGAACCGCCGCGAAGCGTGCCGGCCTGACCGAGACCGGCTACCACGTGCCGTTCTCGTGCGTCTTCCCGCTCGGCATCACCTCCGCCGTCATCGGCATCTGCGAGGGCGCGCTCGCGCACCACGCCGCCTGGCAGGCCTCCCGGACGACGATCTCCGGTGCCGCGAGCAAGGACGACCCCTACGCCCTGTACGCCCTGAGCGAGGCCGCCGCCGACATCGCCGCCTCCCGCGCCGCACTGCTCGACAACGTCACCGGCATGTACGACGCCGTGGCCCGTGGACACGTTCCCACCTTCGCCGAGCGGGCCGCGGGGCGGCGTACGCAGGTCCAGGCGGCCTGGCGCGCGGTCCGGGCGCTCGACGAGGTCGTCGCCCGCTCGGGTGGCAACGCGATGCGGATGGACAACCCGATCCAGCGGTTCTGGCGCGACGCGCACACCGGCTTGGCCCACGCGATCCACGTGCCCGGCCCGACCTTCCACGCCGCGGGTCTCGGCGACCTCGGCCTCGAGCCGCCGGCCGGTCCGCTGCGCTCGATGATCTGACGCCACCACCGAACAGGAGCACCCCATGACCCATCTGCGCGGACTCGGCTATCTCCGGGTCCAGGCCACCGACCTGGCCCGCTGGCGCGAGCTGACCATCGACGCGCTCGGCTTCGCCGAGGGCACCGGTCCCGACCCCGACGGCCTCTACCTGCGGATGGACGAGCGCCGGGCCCGGCTCATCGTCCTGCCCGGCGAGACCGACCGGGTCCAGGCGGTCGGCTGGGAGGTCCGCGACACCGCGGACCTGGCCCGTGTCGCCGCCGACGTCGAGGCCTCCGGCCGCGGCGTGAAGACTCTGACCGCCGAGGAGTGCGTCGAGCGCGGCGTCGAGCAGGCGATCTCGTTCGAGGACCCGGCCGGGACCGTGCTCGAGGTCTTCTGCGGACCGGTCCTCGACCACAGCCCGGTCGTCACGAAGTGGGCGCAGCGGTTCCACACCGGTGCCGAAGGGATGGGCCACGTCGTCCTGCCCACGACCTCGCCGGCGGAGACCACCGCGTTCTACACCGACGTGCTGGGCTTCCTGACCCGCGGCTCGATGCGGGTCCCCGGTGACCGCCGGGTGCAGTTCCTCGGCATCAACCGCCGCCACCACAGCCTGGCCATCTGCCCCGCCCCGCACGACGAGGCGCCCGGCATGGTGCACCTGATGGTCGAGGTCGACGAGCTCGACGCCGTCGGCCGCGCGCTCGACGAGGTCAACAAGCGGGAGTTCTCCATCTCCTCGACCCTGGGCCGCCACACCAACGACAAGATGATCTCCTTCTACGTCCGGGCACCGGGCGGCTGGGACATCGAGTACGGCTGGGACGGCATGCTCGTCGACGAGACCTCCTACACGGCCGAGGAGATCACCGCCGACAGCTACTGGGGCCACGATTGGTCCGGCTCCGAGCCGCTGGCCGCGTTCGTCCCTCGATGACCGCGAGGGTCACCGACACCGACGTCCTGGTGGTCGGAGTCGGTTGTGCCGGCGCGGCCGCCGCCCTCGAGGCGGCCCGCGCCGGTGCATCCGTCGTCGCCCTCGACCGGGCAGCCCCCGGTGGCTCGTCGGCCGTCTCCGGCGGCGAGCTCTACCTCGGCGGCGGCACGGCGCTGCAGCAGGCCTGCGGCATCGAGGACGACCCGGACCTGATGTACGCCTACCTCCACGAGGCGCTCGGGCCGCACCTGGACGCGGAGAAGCTCCGGCTCTACTGCGACGGCAGCGTCGAGCACTTCGACTGGTTCCGCGGGCTCGGAATCATCTTCAACCCGAGTCTGTACGAAGGCGTCTCCTGGCTGCCGCCGACCGCCGACGGTCTGATGTGGCTCGGTGAGAACGCCTGGCCGTTCACCGAGCTCGCCCGTCCGGTCCCGCGCGGCCACCGGCCCGCCACCGACGGCTTCGGCGGCTGGGTGCTCATGGACCGGCTGACCGCCGCGGTCCGCGAGGCCGGGGTGGACATCCACCCCGACACCCGCGTCACCGGCCTGGTCCAGGACGAGACCGGCCGGGTCGTCGGCGTCCGGGCGCGGCGTTTCGGCGAGGACATCACCTACCGTGCCCGCCGCGGCGTCGTCCTCGCCACGGGCGGCTTCGCCGACAACGCGGAGATGGTCGCCGACCATGCCCCGGCGCTGATCGGACACAAGGCGGTCAGCGACGGCCTCGACGACGGCAGCGGCATCCGGCTCGGCGTCGCCGTCGGCGGCAGCGTACGCCGGATGGCGGCGACCCAGATCGCGCTGTCGGTCGTCCCCGCCCTCGCCTGTCGGGGCATGCTCGTCGACGGCCTCGGGCAGCGCTTCGTCAACGAGGACGTCTACCCGGGTCGTTTCAGCCAGGCCGCGGTGCTCCACCGCCCCGGGCCCTGGTTCACCCTCGTCGACGAGAAGGGCTGGGAGGACGTCCCCGAGCGCGAGCGCTGGGGCGTACAGCCGGCTGTCGTCGCCGAGACCCTGGCCGAGGTCGAGACCGAGCTCGGCCTCCCGCCGGGCTCGCTCGAGGACACCGTCGCCCGCTACAACCGTGACGCCACTGCGGGCGAAGACACCCGCTTCCACAAGGACCCGCGCTGGCTGCGCCCCCTCGAGGGCCCGTACGCCGCGGTCGACGCGCGCCGCGGTTTCGACCCCGACGGCAGCGGCCCGCGCGCCGGCACCGGCGTCTCCGGGTTCACCCTCGGCGGCCTGCGTACGTCCGTGGAGGGCGAGGTCCTCGACGACTCCGGCAGCCCCGTCCCAGGCCTGTTCGCAGCCGGCCGGGTGACCTCCGGGATCCACGGCGAGGGCTACGTCAGCGGCACCTCGCTGGGGGATGGCACCTTCTTCGGCCGCCGCGCCGGCCGCGCGGCCGCCCGGGCCTGACACCGGTCCCACTCGCCGAGATCCGCGCCCCGCGGGACCACACCCGCGGTGGACCATCGGCGGTATGAGCCAAGAGATCCTGGACGCGGTCCGACCGCTGCTGCCGACGATCGCCGCACGTTCCGGTGTCGCCGACGAGGCCCGGGCGCTGCCGGCGGAGACGCTCGAGGAGCTCGTCTCCGCCGGGGTGCTGCGGATGCTGCAGCCCAAGCGCTATGGCGGCAGCGAGGCGCACCCGCTGGAGTTCTTCGAGGTGGTGCGTGCGCTCGCCGGAGCCTGCGGGTCGACCGGCTGGGTGGCCTCGGTCCTCGGTGTGCACCCCTGGCACGTCGGCCTGTTCCCGGAGGCCGCCCAGGACGACGTCTTCGGCGCCGATCCGGACACGGTCGTGTGCTCCGCCTACGCCCCGGTCGGCCGCCTCGAACCGGTCCCCGGTGGCTACGAGCTGACCGGGCGCTGGTCCTTCTCCTCCGGCTCCGACCACGCCCAGTGGGCGCTGCTCGGTGCGCTGCTGCCCGGTGCCGACGGCCGCCCGGCGTTCGTCACCACACTCGTCCCGCGTGCGGACTTCCGAGTCGTCGACGTGTGGGACGTCGTGGGCCTGCGTGGCACCGGCAGCAACGACGTGGTCGTCGAGCGTGCGTTCGTCCCGGCGCACCGCACGCTGGCCCACCGTGAGCAGCAGGAGCTCCGCGGACCTGGGCAGGAGGTCAACCCTGGACCGCTCTACCGGATGCCGTTCGCGTCGGTGTTCACCACGGCCGTCACCGCCCCCGTGGTCGGCGCGGTGAGCGGCTGCCTCGAGACGTACCTCTCCAGCATGCGCGAACGGGTCCGGGTCAGCCCTGCCGGCGGTCGCTTCGCCGAGGACCCGTACGCCCAGGTGGCCGTCGCGAGGGCCTCCTCCGAGGTCGAGGCGGCCGCGCTGCTGATGGACCGCAACATCAGCGCCCTCTACGACATCGCGGTACGCGGCGAGGCGATCCCGATGGAGCTGCGGCTGCGCACCCGGCGCGACCAGGTGCTCGGCACCGAGCGGGCTCTGGGCGCCATCGACCTGCTGTTCAAGACCGCCGGCGGCAACTCGCTGCACCGTGGCAACCCGATCGAACGGGCCTGGCGCGACGCCCACGCCGGAAGCGTCCACGTCGCCAACGACGTCGAGCGCGCGCTCGCCGGTTACGGGCGGCACGCGTTCGGCCTGCCGGTCGACGACGCGCTCGTCTGAGTCCCGGAGTCCTGTCCTGTCGAGCGGGACTGCGCCCGTCAGGAGTGTGACGTGGGCCTCAGAGTCGGGGTCAGAACCACCATCCCGACTGGAGGCACCATGAACAACCTGGACAACAAGGTCATCGTCATCACCGGAGGAACGTCCGGCATCGGGCTCGCAGCGGCCGAGCGCGTACTGCGGGACGGCGGCACGGTGGTCATCACCGGCCGCGACGCCGAGAAGGGCGCCAAGGCGCTCTCCGAGCTCGGCACCGACCGGGCCAGCTACCACCAGCACGACGCCTCCTCGCGGGAGAGCTGGGACGCCCTGGTCGCGGCGGTCCTCGCCGAGCACGGTCGCATCGACGGCCTCGTCAACAACGCCGGCCTCTCGGCCACGCCGGTGCCCGTCGACCAGGAGAGCATCGAGTCCTGGGAGACGATCGTGGCCACCAACCTCAGCGGCCCGTTCCACGGCATGCAGGCGGTCATCCCCGGCATGAAGGAGAACGGCGGCGGCTCGATCGTCAACGTCTCCTCCAGCGGCGGCCTGATCGGCCTGCCGCTCACCTCCAGCTACGCCGCGGCCAAGTGGGGTCTGCGCGGGCTGACCCGGGTCGCCGCGCTGGAGCTGGCCGGCAAGAAGATCCGGGTCAACACCGTGCACCCCGGGATGGTCTACACGCCCATGACAGCGGTCAGCGCCGGCCTGGTCGAGGGCGAGGGCAACTATCCGCCCGCCCCGATGGGACGGGTCGCCAACGCCGCCGAGATCGCGGGCGCGATCGTCTACCTGCTCTCCGACGACGCCTCCTACACCACCGGTGCCGAGCTCGCCGTCGACGGCGGCTGGACCGCGGGCATCGCGCCCCGGGCGCTGCTGGGCGACGAGCTGGCCACGGCGTTCTTCGGCTGACACGACGCACGAGAGGGGCGGGAGGTGATAGAACGACCCCCCCCCCCCGCGG
>NZ_JBHWLY010000041.1:0-2418 GCF_042730435.1 Nocardioides sp. NPDC059952
GGCCGTGCTGGCTTACCCCGCGCATCGTTAGGCCGCGCCCGCTGCCGCGGGCCCTTGACAGCGGGGGGGCGGGCGGGGTGCGACGTGCCGCCGCCCGGGCCGTAGGGATGGTTGTCGTCATGACCGGACTACTGCGAGGCCTTGCCGGACTTGGCGATGGAGTCGGTGACGATGCCGAGCTCTTCGCCGTCCTCACCGGTGCCGAAGAGCTTCTCCTTGACGCCCGACCAGTCGCGGCCGCCGAAGTCGTTCTCCAGGGTGAGCAGCTGCTTCGGAGCCGGGAACGGGTCGGCCGGGTCCTTGGCGCCCTTGATGTCCTCGGGCTTGAGACCGACCGCGTCCCAGTCGACGACGCCGGGCTCGGCGGTGTTGACCGGGCGGAAGCCGGTCAGCGCGAACTGCTTCTGGCCGCCCTGGGGGTCGAGGACGAAGTCGAGCCAGTCCTGCGACGGCTTGGAGGAGTCCTTGAGGATGGCACCGGGGTTCTCGATCAGGACCGTGGAGTCCGGGACGATGTAGTCGAAGCCCTCGCCCTGCTGAGCCGCGAGGATCGCCTCGTTCTCGTACGCGAGCAGCACGTCGCCGGTGCCGCCGAGGAAGGCGGTGGTGGCGTCGCGGCCCGAGTTGGTCAGCGTGACGACGTTCTTGAAGAGCTTGTCGAGGTACGCCTTGCCCTCCTCCTCGGTGCCGCCGTTCTTCACGACCGAGCCCCAAGCGGCCAGCGCGTTCCAGCGGGCGGCGCCGGACGAGGCCGGGTTGGCCGTGACCACTCCGACGCCGGGCTTGATCAGGTCCTCCCAGCCCTGGATGTTCTTCGGGTTGCCCTCACGAACACCGAGCACGACGATCGAGCTGGACACGATGCCCTTGTTGTCGCCGTCGTCCCAGGACGCGTCGACGAGGCCGGCCTTCTCGAGGCGCTGTACGTCGGTGCCGACGGACAGGTGGACGTAGTCGGCCTTCAGGCCCGACTCGACCGCACGGCTCTGGTCGCCCGAGGCGCCGTAGGAGGTCTCGAAGGTGACGCCCTCGCCCTCGGGGGTCTTGTTGAACTCCTTGGCGATCGCCTTGTTGGCCGTCTCGGGGACGGCGAAGCCGACGATGGAGATCGACTCCGCGTCGCTGTCGCCACCGGAGCCACCGCACGCGGTCAAGGTCAGGATGCTCGCAGCGGCCAACGCCACTGCAACCTTGATCTTCTTCATCTGGTTCCTCACTTCTGCCCTGCCGAGTCAAGGTCGATCGGGTTACGAATGTCGAGGAGAATACTTGAATTAACCGACTGCATGTGAAAACGCACGATCGGTCCGATCCTTGGACGACAACCGGTCTCGGCCGGCGGGCGACTGCTAGACGGTCGTCGAGCTCGGCGGGGTCACGAGCGTCCGCAGGACCTTGCGACGGTGGTGAACCGCCTCGGCGCTGAAGATGACCAGGGCGACCCAGACGATCGCGAAGCCGGCCCAACGGCCGGGAGGCATCGCCTCGTGGGCGATGAAGACGCCGACGGCGAACTGCAGGATCGGCGCGAGGTACTGGAGCAGCCCGATCGTCACCATCGGCACCCGGATCGCGGCCGCACCGAAGCAGGCCAGCGGCACCACCGTGATCACGCCGAGGCTGATCATCAGGAGTACGTGGAGGACACCGTGGCCGACGAGCGTGCCGCTCCCGGTGGCCTGGAGGGCGATGATCAGTGCTAGCGCGAACGGCGCCGTCACGGCGGTCTCGACGGCGAGCGACTCGAACGGCCCCACCCCCGCGCTCTTCTTGAGCAGCCCGTAGGTGCCGAAGGAGAAGGCCAGGATCAGCGCGACCCAGGGCAGCCGGCCGTAGTCGATGGTGAGCACGACGACGGACACGAACGCGATCCCGAGCGCCACCCACTGCAGCTTCCGCATCCGCTCGCGCAGGATGATCACGCCCATCAGCATGGTGACCAGCGGGTTGGTGAAGTAGCCCAGGCTCGTCTCCACGATCCGCCCGTTGTTGACCCCCCAGATGTACGTCACCCAGTTGATCGAGATCACCCCAGCAGCCGCCGTCAGCAGCAAGAGCTTGCGCCGGTCGCGCAGGATCTCCGCCACCTGCTTGCGGCGCCCCACGATCAGCACCAGCGCTGCCGCGACCACCAGCGACCACAGGATCCGGTGTCCCAGGATCTCCCAGGCTCCGGCCGGTTCCAGGAGGGGGAAGTAGAGCGGGAACGCACCCCACATGACGTACGCCGCGGCGCCGAACATCACTCCACGCCGCTGCTCACTCACAGCCGTACGTTACCGCTCCGGGTATCCGTTCTTTACCCAAGGCCGAAACCCGAGATCTGCTTGCCCCGTCGGTCGAGCCGCCGGAGCCGCTAGGCGGAGGCGTGTCGAGACCAACACGGTCTATTCGAGCGCCGAGGGGACCGTGTTGGTC
>NZ_JBHWLY010000041.1:2428-51388 GCF_042730435.1 Nocardioides sp. NPDC059952
CTTTGTGGGCGCCGCCGTTCCCGTTGGGCGTGGCGGGTCCGTACAAAACACGTATTACTCCCCGGCGGGGGGCACCGTGTTGGTCTCGACACGCTCGCTAGCGCTCGCGGCTCGACCAGCGGTGGCGGTCAGACGGAGCGGACCGCGACGATGTCGGCGAAGGCCTCGAGCGCCTTGCGGACGGGACCCTCGGGGAGCGGCGCGAGGGCGGCCTTGGCCTCCTCGGCGCGGGCCTGGACGTAGGCGCGAGCCTCGGCCAGCGCCGGGTGGGCGCGAAGGAGGGTGACGCACTCGGCCAACGCCGCATCGTCGGTCAGGTCGCTGTCGAGCAGCTCCAGGAGCCGGGCGTCACCGGGCTCGTTCGAACGGCGGACGAACAGCACCGGAAGCGTCGGGACACCTTCGCGGAGGTCGGTGCCCGGCGTCTTGCCGGACTCGTCCGAGGCGATGTCGAGGATGTCGTCGGAGAGCTGGAAGGCGACGCCGACGATGTCGCCGTAGGCGATCAGCGCGTCCTGGATCGACTTGTCGGCCCCGGCGAAGAGTGCACCGTAGAGCGCCGAGGTGGCGATCAGGACGCCGGTCTTCCCGGCCAGCACCTCGAGGTGGTGGTCGACCGGGTCGACACCCTCGGGCGGCGTGACGCCCTCGAGGATCTGCCCCTCGACGAGCTTGGCGAAGGTGGCCGCCTGGATGCGTACGGCCTCAGGGCCCAGCTCGGCGGTCAGCTCCGAGGAGCGGGCGAAGAGGAAGTCGCCGGTCAGGATGGCGACGTGGTTGTCGAAGCGGGCGTTGGCGGTGTCCTCACCGCGGCGCAGGAGCGCCTCGTCCATGACGTCGTCGTGGTAGAGCGAGGCCTGGTGGGTGAGCTCGACGACGCAGGCGGCGGTGATGACCTCGTCGGAGAGCGTGTCCGGGCCACACTCGGCGGCCAGCAGCACCAGCAACGGCCGGAACCGTTTGCCGCCGGCCTCCAGCAGATGCGACGCCGCTTCCGTGACGAACGGGGAGCTGCTGCGGGAGTAACCCGCCAGCTTCTCCTCCACGATCGCCATCCGAGCGCGCAGCCGCTGCTCGAGCTCGGGATCGGTGATCGGGAGGGCGAGTTCAGGGGCTCGGTCGGTGGGTGCGCTGGTGCTCACCCGATGAATCCTCCCGCATCCACCAACAGGCTGAGCACAGGGCCCGGAATTACACCCAACAAGACGGTGGCGACAGCGCTCAGTGCGATCACGACGGTGGTGGCGTACGAAGGGGTCACGACCGCGGCCGCGTCCTCGCGCGGATCGGTGAAGAACATCACCATGATCATCCGGACGTAGAAGAAGATCGCGATGATGCTCGAGCCGATCGCGACCGCGACGACCGGCCACTGACCGGCGCCCAGCGCGGCCGCGAAGACGCCCCACTTGCCGATGAACCCGGCGGTCAGCGGCAGCCCGGCCATCGAGAGCAGGAAGACCGCGAAGGTCGCCGCGACCCACGGGTTGGACCGGCCCAGGCCGGCCCAGCGCTCCAGCGAGCCGACCTCCCCGTTGGGCCCTCGCACCAGGGAGACGATCGCGAAGGCGCCGAGAGTCGCGAACCCGTAGGCGGTCAGGTAGAAGAGCACCGCCTGGGTGGAGCCGAAGGCGTCGGTCTGCACGCCGAGGAGGCCGGTCAGCAGGAAACCGGTGTGGGCGACGGCGGAGTAGCCGAGCATCCGCTTCACATCGGTCTGGACCACCGCGAAGGAGGCGCCCAGCAGCATCGTCAGCACCGCGATGACGCCGATCGCCGGGCGCCAGATGTCGCCCTCCGCGCCGAAAGCGACGTAGAAGAGCCGGAGCATCGCGGCGAACGCGGCGATCTTGGTGGCCGCGCTCATCCACGCGGTGACCGGCGTCGGGGCGCCCTGGTAGACGTCGGGGGTCCAGGAGTGGAACGGCACCGCGCCGGTCTTGAAGAGCAGGCCGACGGCCATCAGGCCGATGCCGAGGAGCAGGAGCGGGCTGGAACCGTCCTCGGCCGCCACGTCTCCGATCTCGGCCAACGACATCGACCCGGCGAAGCCGTAGACCAGCGCGAGACCGTAGAGGAAGATGCCCGAGGAGAACGCTCCGAGGAGGAAGTACTTCAGCGCCGCTTCCTGGGAGAGCAGCCGGCGACGCCGCGCCAGCCCGGTCAGCAGGTAGAGCGGCAGGGACAGCACCTCGAGGGCCACGAAGAGCATCAGCAGGTCGCCGGAGATGCAGAAGAGCATCATCCCGCCGACCGCGAACATCATCAGCGGGTAGACCTCGGTGTGCTCCAGTCCCCGCTGGGAGGCGGTGCGCTCGGCCGGTGTGCCCGGCAGGGCCGCGGCCTGACCGGCGAAGGCGCTCACACCGTTGTCGAGACGTCGCTCGGCGAAGAGCGCGACACCGCCGAGCGAGACCAGCAGCACCAGCCCTTGGGAGAAGACCCCCGGGCCGTCGACGATGAGGGCGCGCTCACCCGTCGAGGCACCGAGGCTGGACCCGGCGCCGACGGCGACGGTCCCGGCGAGCGCGGCGACCAGACCCGCCAACGCCAGTGACACCTGGGTGTTGAACCGCGCGGCGCGCGGCGCGAAGGCCTCGACCACGACACCGGCACACGCCACGGCCAGCACCAGCAGGACGGGCCAGAGGGTGGCGTACGAAATTCCGGGGGACTCGAACATCGCGTCACTCACCTGCCTGGATGACATCAACAAGAGGAGCCACGACCGGCTGGGCCGCCGAGATCAGCGGTCCGGGGACGAAGCCGAAGAAGAGGAGGGCGACCAGCAGCGGAACGAGTACGCCGACCTCCCGCCGGTCGAGGTCGGGGACCGGTCTGGAGAGCTGAGCGGGTCCGGTGAAGATCCGCTGGTAGGCCCACAGCACGTAGATCGCGGCGAGCACGATCGCGCTGACCGCGATGACGCCGAGCAGCCAGTGGTAGTCGAAGGCGCTGATCAGGACCAGGATCTCGGAGACGAACTGGCTCAGGCCGGGCAGGCCGGCGGTCGCCAGACCGGCGATCAGGAAGGTGCCGGCGAGCACCGGGGTCGCCTTCTCCAGCCCCCGCATCGACGAGATCGAGGCGGTGCCCTTGCGGGCGATCAGGAAACCGGCGATCAGGAACATCGCCGCGGTCGCGACACCGTGGTTGACCATGTAGAGGATCGCTCCGACCAGGCCCTCGCGGGTCGCCGCGAAGATGCCGAGGGTGATCAGCCCGAAGTGCGAGAGAGAGGTCAGACCGATCAGGCGGAGCAGGTCGTCCTGCCCGATTGCCAGCACCGCGCCGTAGACGATCGAGATCAGCGCCAGCACCACCACGACGGGCGTCGCCCAGGCGGACGCCTCCGGCACCAGGCCCAGGCAGAGCCGGATCATGCCGAAGGTGCCGATCTTGTCGAGGACGCACACCAGGAGCACCGAGGTCGGCGTGGTGGCCTGCTCGGTGGTGTCGGCCAGCCAGGTGTGCACCGGGAACAACGGCGCCTTGACCGCGAACGCGATGAACATCGCCACGAAGATCCAGCGCTCGGCGTTGGTGCCGATGTCGAGCTGGGCGAGGTCGCTGATCAGGTAGGACGGCGCCCCGGCCTCCGAGGAGACCACGAAGAACCCGATCAGCGCACCGAGCAGCACCAGCCCGCCGCCGAGCTGGAACATCAGGAACTTGAGCGCGGCTCGGGCCCGGTTGGGACCGCCGTGCTGGCCGATCATGAAGTACGCCGGGATCAGCGTCGCCTCGAAGGCGATGTAGAAGAGGAAGAGATCGCCGGCGGTGAAGGTGAGCAGCGCGAAGGCCTCCAGGGCCAGCGCCCAGGCGTACCACCGCTTGTCGTGGTCCTTGACCGCCGCGATCATCACGAGCGGCACCAGGACGACGGTCAGCATCACCATCAGCTTGCCGAAGCCATCCATCTCGAGCGCCCAGTGGACGCCGAGCGGCTCGATCCAGAGGAGATCGGTGTCGGGGGCCGTGAACATCGTGACGATGCCGGCGATCAGGGTGGCGATCGCGAAGCCGAAGGCCCACGCCTTGGGCCGGGCCGGCATCACCGCGGTGATCAGCGCTCCCGCGAACGGGACGAGGACGAGGATTGTCAGCATCAGTTGACCACCAGGATCACGAGGGTCACCAGCACAGTGCCGCCGAGGACGGAGAGGGCGTAGGAACGTACGTAGCCGGTCTGTGCCTTGCGGAGCTCACCGGCGATCGCCGCGAGGGCGACCGGGCCACCGCTCATCAGGCCGTCGACGGCGTACTTGTCGGTCGCGAGGGCGCCGCGGGTGATCGCCATTCCGGGCGGCACCACGACGTCCTCGACGTGCGGGACGTGCAGGTAGGGCGTCGGCTCGGTCGTGATCGGGCGGCGTCCGAAGACGAACCCTGCGGCCGCGACCCCGATCGCGACGACCAGCACCGCGAGGACGGAGGTCGCCCAGACCGGGAGCGGACCGTGGTGCTCAGCATGGCCGATCGCGACCACCGGCTCGAGCCAGTGCTCGATCCAGCCGCCGAGCGCGAAGATGCCACCGAGGACCGACAGCGCCGCGAGGACGACGAGCGGACCGGTCATGATCCGCGGCGACTCGTGCGGATGTACGCCCTCGGGCCAGCGCTTGCGGCCGAAGAAGGCGAGCATCATCAGGCGGGTCATGTAGAACGCGGTCACACCAGCGGCCAGGAGGGCGATGATGCCGACCAGCCAGCTGTCGGCGAAGGCGACCTCGAGGATCTTGTCCTTGGACCAGAAGCCGGCGAAGCCGGGGAACCCGATGATGGCCAGGTAGCCCATCGAGAAGGTGAGGAACGTGACCGGCATCGCCCGGCTCAGAGCGCCGTAGTGCTTGAGGTTCACGTCGTCGTTCATGCCGTGCATCAGCGACCCGGCACCGAGGAACATGTTGGCCTTGAAGAAGCCGTGGGTGAGCAGGTGGAAGATCGCGAACGCGTAGCCCGGCCCACCCAGCCCGGCGGCCAGCATCATGTAGCCGATCTGGCTCATCGTCGAGCCGGCCAGGACCTTCTTGATGTCGTCCTTCACGCAGGAGATCGCGGCACCCCAGATGATCGTCACCAGGGCGACGACCACGACCGCGGTCGAGGCGGCCTCGGCGGCGTCGAAGATCGCTGAGCTTCTCACGATCAGGTAGACGCCCGCCGTCACCATCGTCGCCGCGTGGATCAGCGCCGAGACCGGGGTCGGGCCCTCCATCGCGTCCAGCAGCCAGCCCTGCAGCGGCACCTGGGCGGACTTTCCGCAGGCACCGATGAGCAGCAGGATGCCGAGCCAGTTGAGGGTGGTCGTGGTGGTGTCGCTGATGTCGATCGCCGAGAACGACGTCGACCCGAAGGTGACGAAGCAGAGCGCGATCGCCAGGCTCAAGCCCATGTCACCGACGCGGTTCATCACGAACGCCTTCTTGGCGGCGGCGGCCGCGGACGGCTTGTACTGCCAGAAGCCGATCAGCAGGTAGGACGCCAGGCCGACGCCCTCCCAGCCGAGGAAGAGGCCGACGTAGTTCTCCGCCAGCACCAGCATCAGCATCGCGGCGAGGAAGAGGTTGAGGTAGCCGAAGAACCGGGTGCGCCGCTCGTCGTCGGCCATGTAGCCGACCGAGTAGATGTGGATCAGCGTGCCGACACCGGTGATGAGCAGCAGGAACAGGCTGGAGAGCTGGTCGTAGAGGAGGTCGAACCCGACGCGCAGGTCGCCGGTGTCGAACCAGGTGTAGAGGTGCTGGACGACCTGCCTGCTCTCCTCGTCGCGACCGAGGAGAGCGATGAAGAGGACGAGCGAGAGCACGAAGGACGCGCCGGCGAGCCCGACCGCGAGCCAGTGGCCGATCCGGTCGAAGAGGGCCGGCGCCAGCGGGCGGCCGATCAGGATCAGGGCCGCGCCGGCCAAGGGCAGCGCGATGACCAGCCAGATCAGCGAGAAGACGCCGCTGGCCTCGACAGGAGTTACCACTTGAGCATCCTTGGCTCGTCGACCGAAGCCGTGTTTCTGGTGCGGAAGATGGTCATGATGATCGCCAGCCCGACGACCACCTCAGCGGCCGCGACAACCATCACGAAGAACGCGGTCACCTGCCCGTCGAGGTTGCCGTGCATCCGGCTGAACGCCACCAGGGCCAGGTTGGCCGCATTGAGCATCAGCTCGACGCACATGAAGACGACGATGGCGTTTCGCCTGGTCAGCACGCCGATCGTGCCGATCGTGAAGAGGATGGCGGACAAGATGACGTACGCCGTCGTGTTGTCTGTCATTCGTCCTCTCCTTCGTCTGCGCGACCACCGGCGAGGATCGCCGGGACCGACTTCGTGCTCTGCGACCCGTCCGGCAGCAGCGCCGGGGTGTCGTTGCTGTTGTGCCGCGCGAAGGTGCCCGGTGGGGGCAGCGGGCCGAGGTGCTTGCCGCTCTTCGCGTAGTCGGCGACCCGCTTCTGGGCGAGGTCGGTCTGGCTCTGCTTCGGGTCGATCCGCTCGCGGTGGGCCAGCACCATCGCGCCGATCGCGGCGGTGATCAGCAGCGCACTGGTCGCCTCGAAGGCGATCACGTAGCGCGAGAAGAGAAGGTCGGCGAGGCGTTGTACGTTGCCACCCTCGTTGGCGCTGGACAGCCCGCGCATCGTGGCGATGCTCGCCTGGCCGACGCCCGCGATCAGCGTCGTGCCCAACCCGACCCCCAGGACGACGGCGAGCACCTTCTGTCCCGCGATCGTCTCCTTCAGGGTGTCGGAGGTGTCGACTCCGACCAGCATGATCACGAACAGGAACAGCATCAGGATCGCGCCGGTGTAGACCACGATCTGCACCGCGAACAGGAACGGCGCCTCCAGCATCGCGTACATCATCGCCAGGCCGATCATCACGACCGCCAGCGACAGCGCGGCGTGGACCGGCTTGCGCGCGAACAGGAGGCCCATCGCCGCGATCACCGTGACCGAGGCGAGGATCACGAAGCTCATCGGGCGGACTCCTTGGGCTCCGGTGCGTAGTAGGAGGAGTCGTCGTTGCCGAGGAACATCGGGTGCGGAGGCGCCTCCATCCCGTCCTCGAGCGGCGCGAGCAGGTCCTGCTTCTCGTAGATCAGGCTCTCGCGCGAGGTGTCGGCGAGCTCGTACTCGTTGGTCATCGTCAACGCCCGCGTCGGGCAGGCCTCGATGCACAGCCCGCAGAGGATGCAGCGCAGGTAGTTGATCTGGTAGACGCGGCCGTAGCGCTCGCCGGGGCTGTAGCGCTCCTCCTCGGTGTTGGGCGCGCCCTCGACGTAGATCGCGTCGGCCGGGCAGGCCCACGCGCACAGCTCGCACCCGACGCACTTCTCCAGCCCGTCGGCGTGCCGGTTGAGCTGGTGCCGACCGTGGAATCGCTCCTCGGTCGGCTCCTTCTGCTGTGGGTACTGCTCGGTGACCGGCTTCTTGAACTGGGTCCCGAACGTCACCGCGAACCCACTGACCGGGTCCCAGAAACGCTCCTTGAACGAGCGGTCGTCGTTGCTCACTTGGCCTCCTCAGGAGAGGGAAGAATGCGTACGCCGTTGGTGGCTGTCGGCACAGCCGGCGGTCCGAACACCAGTGGCTGCGCGGCGCCCCGCACGGCCCCGCCCTGCGGCAGGATGGGCGTGGGGAAGCCGCCGGTCGGCTTGGTGACCTGGGCCTCCTTCTCCGGAAGCCGGTTGAGGAAGCCGAGCACGACGACCACAGTGGCGGCCAGACCGAAGCCGAAGAGGATCCAGTTGGGGCTGAAGCCGCCCTGGATCGCGGCCATCTTGATCACCGCGACCACGACGATCCAGGCGAGGCTCGCCGGCAGCAGGACCTTCCAACCGAGCGACATGAACTGGTCGTAGCGCAGCCGCGGCAGCGTGCCGCGCAGCCAGATGAAGACCCAGATGAAGAAGAACATCTTCAGGAAGAACCACAGCACCGGCCAGTAGCCCTCGTTGGCGCCTGCCCAGACGGTGCCGAGGCCGAGCGGGGCCCGCCAGCCGCCGAGGAACAGCGTCGTGGCGAGCGCGCTGACGGTGGCCATGTTGATGTATTCGGCGAGGAAGAAGAGCGCGAACTTCAGGCTGGAGTATTCGGTGTGGAACCCACCGACCAGCTCACCCTCGGCCTCGGGGAGGTCGAACGGCGCGCGGTTGGTCTCGCCGACCATCGAGATGCAGTAGATCAGGAAGGACGGCAGCAGCAGGGCGCCGAACCACCAGTCCTCCTGGGCCGCGACGATCTGGCTGGTGGACAGGCTGCCCGCCATCAGGAAGACGGTGACGAGCGCCAGGCCCATGCTGACCTCGTAGGAGATCATCTGGGCGCTGCTTCGCAGTCCCCCGAGGAGGCTGTAGGTCGAGCCCGAGGCCCAGCCACCCAGCACGATCCCGTAGATGCCGATGCTGGCGATCGCCATCACGAACAGCACCGCGACCGGCATGTCGGTCAGCTGCAGCGGCGTCTGTACGCCGAAGAAGTTGACCTCCGGCCCGAACGGGATCACCGAGAAGGTCACGAACGCGGGCACACAGGCCAGGACCGGCGCGGTGATGAAGACGATCTTGTCGGCCTTCTCCGGGGTCAGGTCCTCCTTCAGCGCCAGCTTCACGCCGTCGGCGAGGGACTGGAGCAGACCGAACGGTCCGTGCCGGTTGGGCCCGATGCGGTGCTGCATCCGGGCCACGACCTTGCGCTCCCACCAGATGTTGAACAGCGTCAGCACGACGCAGACCACGAAGACGAGCAGGACCTTGATCGCGATGATCCACCAGGGGTCCTGGCCGAACTGCTCCAGCCCGTTCACTGCTGCGCTCCCTCGATGGTGACGGTCGAGCCCGGCGAGGCCAGATCCGCCCAGACGCCGCGCCCGAAGCTGTTCGTCGGCACCCACACGGTGCCGTCGGCCATCTCGGCCGGCAGCGCCGGGAGCGTCCAGCTCCCCCGGTCGCCGGTGACCGTCACGACGTCGCCGACCTCCGCGTGGAGCGCTGCCGGGAGGCGTACGAAAGCGGGCCGGGCGGTCGCCGCCAGGGCCTTGTCACCGCTCTGCAGCGTCCCGTTGTCGAGCATCAGGCGCCAGGTGGCGAGGCGGAAGCCACTCCCGTCGGTCGAGCCGCCGGAGCCGCTAGGCGGAGGCGTGTCGAGACCAACACGCTCCCCCGACGCGCCCGATGGGACCGTGTTGGTTTCGACACCGCTCGCTGCGCTCGCGGGCTCAACCAGCGAAGTCGTGATGTGCCCGAGGACCTCGGCGTCGGAGTAAGCCGCGGGCTTGTCGAAGACCTGGGTGAACGGGCGGCGGCGGCCCTCCCAGGTGACGAAGGTGCCGGCTTTCTCCGAGGCGGCGGCGACCGGGAGTACGACGTCGGCGCGCTCGGTCACGGCGGTGATCCGCTGCTCGAGGCTGACCACGAAGCCGGCCTGGTCGAGGGCGGCCAGGAAGGCGGCGGGGTCGGCGGTGTCGTCGGGGTCGACGCCGGCAACCAGCAGCGCGCCGAGGTTGCCGCGGACGATGGCCTCGGCGTCGAGACCGCCCTCGCCCGGGAGCAGGTCGGCCTCCACCGCGCCGCGGTCGCCGGCACGGCGCGGCACCCAGCCGAGCTTCGCGCCGGTGCGGTCGGCGAGCTCGGCAGCGGCGGAGTAGGCACCGGGGCTGGTCGCCAGCCGCTCACCGACCAGGATCACCGAAGCCTCGGTGACGTCACTGACCTGCGACAACGCATCCTTCTCGGCACCGGGAGCGGTCAGGACGACCTCGGCTCCGAGCTTGCGGGAGCCCTCCGAGGCGTACGGGCTGAGGGTGGTGATCCGCAGACCCTTGCGGTTGGCCTTGCGCAACCGCAGGAAGAGCGTCCCGGCCTCGTCCTCGGGCTCGAGGCCGGCCAGGACGACGTGGTCGGCGGCATCGAGGTCGGCGTAGGTGACGCTCGTCCCCGCGACGCGCGAGCGCAGGAAGCCCGTCTCCTCCTCCGACAGCGGCCGCGACCGGAAGTCGATGTGGGGAGTGCGCAGGGTGTCGCGGGCGAAGGCGGCGTACGCCTTCGCGTCCTCCAGCGTCAGCCGCCCACCGGGCAGCACACCGACGGAGCCGGCACCTGCCAGCCCGGCGGCGGCGACGGCGACGGCCTCGAGCCACGACGCCGGCCGGAGCTCGCCGTCCTCACGGACCATCGGCGAGGTGAGCCGGTCGCGGACGGCGTAGCGGAAGCCGAAGCGGTCCTTGTCGGAGATCCACTCCTCGTTGACCTCCGGGTCGTTGCCGGCCAGGCGGCGCATGACCTTGCCACGGCGGTGGTCGACGCGGATCGCGGCGCCGCAGGCGTCGTGCTCGGCGACACCCGGCGTCGAGACCAGGTCGAAGGGCCGAGCCCGGAACCGGTAGTCGTCCGAGGTCAGGGCGCCCACCGGGCAGATCTGGATGACGTTGCCGGAGAAGTAGGACGAGAACGGCTTGTCCTCGGCGATGCCGATCTGCTGCTGCGCGCCGCGCTGGATCAGCGCGATCCCCGGGTCGCCCGGGATCTCCGCCGCGAAGCGGGTGCAGCGCTGGCAGACGATGCACCGCTCACGGTCGAGCAGCACGTTGGGCGAGAGGTTGATGGGCTTCGGGAACGTACGCTTCACGCCCTCGAACCGGGTCTCACCCTGGCCGTGGGACATCGCCTGGTTCTGCAGCGGACACTCGCCGCCCTTGTCGCAGACCGGGCAGTCCAACGGGTGGTTGACCAGGAGAAACTCCATGATCCCGTGCTGAGCCTTCACCGCCGTGGAGTTCTGCGTCTCCACCACCATGCCCTCGGCGACCGGGATCGTGCAGGAGGCCTGCGGCTTCGGGAAGCCGCGGCCGTTGCCGGCATCGGGGATGTCGACCAGGCACTGCCGGCAGGCGCCGACGGGAGCGAGCAGCGGATGGTCGCAGAAGCGCGGGATCTCGATCCCGGCCTCCTCGGCCGCCCGGATCACCAGCGTGCCCGCGGGCACCGTCACATCGGCGCCGTCGATCTTGAGCGTCACATCGGTCATGCCGCCGCCTCCGTAGAGAAAGTCGAAGAATACGGAAGCGGCGGCATGAAGCTCACCGTCGCTCGCTGTCGCTCGCTCACTGCACTGCCTCCGCCCATGCCGTCGACTTCTTGGCGTCGAAGGGACAGCCACCCTGCTCCAGATGGGCCAGGTATTCGTCCCGGAAGTACTGGATCGAGCTCGTGATCGGGCTCGTCGCGCCATCACCGAGCGCGCAGAACGAGCGGCCCAGGATGTTGTCGCACTGGTCGAGCAGCAGATCGAGGTCCTCGGGCTTCCCGTCGCCCTTCTCCAGCCGCTCCAGCACCTGCACCAGCCACCACGTGCCCTCGCGGCACGGGGTGCACTTGCCGCACGACTCGTGCTTGTAGAACTCCGTCCACCGCAGCACCGCGCGGACCACGCACACGGAGTCGTCGAAGATCTGCAGCGCGCGGGTGCCGAGCATCGAGCCGGCCGCCTGCACCCCCTCGAAGTCCAACGTCACGTCCAGGTGCTCCTGGGTGAACAACGGGGTCGAGGAGCCACCCGGGGTCCAGAACTTCAGCTCATGCCCGTCGCGTACGCCCCCGGCCAGCTCGATCAGCTTGCGCAGCGTGATGCCGAGCGGTGCCTCGTACTGCCCCGGCCTCTTGACGTGGCCGGAGAGCGAGAAGATACCGACGCCGGCCGACTTTTCGGTGCCCATGCCGGCGAACCAGTCGGCGCCGTTCTTCACGATCGCGGGCACCGAGGCGATCGACTCGGCGTTGTTGATCACGGTCGGGCTCGCGTAGAGACCGGCGACGGCCGGGAACGGCGGCCGCAGCCTCGGCTGACCGCGGCGCCCCTCGAGGGAGTCGAGCAGCGCGGTCTCCTCACCGCAGATGTAGGCCCCGGCACCGGCGTGCACGACCAGCTCGAGGTCGTAGCCGGAGCCGTGGATGTTCGTGCCGAGATGGCCGGCCTCGTAGGCCTCGCGCACCGCGGCGCGCAGCCGCCGGATCACGTGCAGCACCTCGCCGCGTACGTAGATGAAGGCACGCTCCGCGCGGATCGCGTAGGACGAGATGATCACGCCCTCGACCAAGGTGTGCGGCGAGGCCATCATCAGCGGGATGTCCTTGCAGGTGCCCGGCTCGGACTCGTCGGCGTTGACCACGAGGTAGCGCGGCTTGGGGTTCTCGGGATCGGGGGCCGGCAGGAAACCCCACTTCACCCCGGTCGGGAACCCTGCCCCACCGCGACCGCGGAGCCCGGAGTCCTTGACCATCGTCTGTACGTCCTCGGGGGCCATCCCCAGAGCGACATCGAGCGCGTCGTAGCCGCCCTGCTCGGCATAGGCGGGCAGTGTCCAGGCCCGCTCGTCGGCCCAGTTGGCGGTCAGCACCGGGGTCAGGGTGTCAGTCATCGGACGCCTCCTCGGCGATCGTCTCCGACTCGGCGCGACGGGTGTCGGCGACCTCGACAGCCTCGGGCAGCTGCTCCGGCACATCGGCGGAACCATGGGCATCGCCTGGCGCGGCCCAGCCTCGCTCGCGGGCGAGCTCCAGCCCGACACGCGATGCCGCTCCGGCCGCGGGCCCCTCGTCGACGAGCCCGTCCTCGAAGCCGGCGAGGACCCGCTCGGCCTCGCGCCAGCTCGTGATCCGCGCCCCGCGCGAGGCCACGACCTCGCGGCCCTCGCGCAGGTCGTCGACCAGCTGCGAGGCCGACTCCGGGGTCTGGTTGTCGAAGAACTCCCAGTTGACCATCACCACCGGCGCGTAGTCGCAGGCCGCGTTGCACTCGATGTGCTCCAGCGTGATGCTGCCGTCTGCCGTCGTCTCGTCGTTGCCGACCTCGAGCTTCTCGCGCAGGCAGGCGAAGATCTCGTCGCCGCCCATCACCGCGCAGAGCGTGTTGGTGCAGACGCCGACGTGGTGGGTGCCGACGGGATGACGCTTGTACATCGTGTAGAAGGTCGCCACCCCGCTCACCTCGGCGGGAGTCAGCCCCAAGACTTCGGCGCAGGCCTGGATGCCTTCGGGCGTGACCCGGCCCTCCACCGACTGCACCAGATGGAGCATCGGCAACAGGCCGGAGCGGGCCTGGGGGTAGCGAGCGGCGATCTCGCGCAGCTCGTCGTAGGTCTCAGCAGCAAGCGTCATCGGTCGACGCCTCCCATCACCGGGTCGATGGACGCGATCGCCACGATCACGTCGGCGACCATGCCGCCCTCGGACATCACGCTCGTGGCTTGAAGGTTGGTGAACGACGGGTCCCGGAAGTGGACCCGGTAGGGCTTGGTGCCGCCGTCGCTGACCACGTGGGCACCGAGCTCGCCGCGCGGCGACTCGATCGCGACGTACGCCTGGCCGGCAGGCACCCGGAAGCCCTCGGTCACCAGCTTGAAGTGGTGGATCAGCGCCTCCATCGACTCGCCCATGATGTGGCGGATGTGATCGAGGGAGTTGCCCTGGCCGTCGGGGCCGACGGAGAGCTGCGAGGGCCAGGCGATCTTCTTGTCGGCCACCATGACCGGCGCACCGTCGAGGTCCGCGAGCCGCTTGAGCGCCTGCTCCATGATCCGCAGCGACTCCCACATCTCGGCCAGCCGGATCCGGAACCGGCCGTAGGAGTCGCAGGTGTCCCAGGTGATGACCTCGAAGTCGTAGTCCTCGTAGCCGCAGTAGGGCTGGGTCTTGCGCAGGTCCCACGGATAGCCGGTGCTCCGCAGGATGGGGCCGGTCAGACCGAGAGCCAGGCAGCCTTCCAGGTCGAGGTAGCCGACCTGCTCCAGGCGACCCTTGAAGATCGGGTTGGCGTTGCACAGCGCCGCGTATTCGGCCAGGCGCTTCTTCATCAGCTCGATGAACTCGCTCACCCGCGCCACCGTGCCCTCCGGCACGTCCTGGGCGACGCCGCCGGGGCGGATGTAGGCGTGGTTCATCCGCAGTCCGGTGATGAACTCGAACAGGTCCAGGCACAGCTCACGCTCGCGGAACCCGATCGTCATCACGGTCAGCGCGCCGAGCTCCATGCCGCCGGTCGCGATCGCCACCAGGTGGGACGAGATCCGGTTGAGCTCCATCAGCAGGACCCGGATCACCTCGGCCTTCTCCGGCACCTCGGCACCGATGCCGAGCAGCTTCTCCACCCCGAGGACGTACGCCGTCTCGTTGAAGATCGGGGACAGGTAGTCCATCCGGGTGACGAACGTGGTCCCCTGCGTCCAGGACCGGTATTCCATGTTCTTCTCGATGCCCGTGTGCAGGTAGCCGATCCCGGCACGCGCCTCGGTGACCGTCTCGCCCTCGAGCTCGAGGATCAGCCGGAGCACCCCGTGGGTCGACGGGTGCTGCGGGCCCATGTTGACGACGATCCGCTCGTCCTTGACGTCCTTGAGGGCGTCGGTCAGCTCGTCCCAGTCCTGGCCGGTGACGGTGAACGTACGTCCCTCGTCCTCTGTGGTCGTCATGAGTAGCTCCTCCGGGTGTCCGGCGGCGGGATCGTCGCGCCCTTGTATTCCACCGGGATCCCACCGAGCGGGTAGTCCTTGCGCTGCGGGTGGCCCGGCCAGTCGTCGGGCATCAGGATCCTGGTCAGGCCCGGGTGGCCGTCGAAGACGATCCCGAACATGTCGTAGGTCTCGCGCTCGTGCCAGTCGAGCGTCGGGTAGATGGCCACCGCGCTCGGCACGTGCGGGTCCTCGTCGGGAGCCGCTGTCTCCACCCGGACCCGACGGTTGTAGGTCATCGAGAGCAGGTGGTAGACCGCGTGCAGCCCCCCGGCCTGACCATCAGCGCCCTGGTCATCGGGGTAGTGCACCCCGCTCACCCCCGAGCAGAGCTCGAAGCGCAGCTCGTCGCGGAGCACCTGCAGGGCCTCGAGCAGCCGCTCGCGGCGTACGTGGAAGGTCAGCTCGCCGCGGTGGATGACCGCCTCCGCCTCGGTGAAGGCGAGAGCGTCGGCGATCTCCTTGAACCAGCCGCCGTAGGGCTGCACGCCGACGTCGCTGGTGCGGCTCGGCATCGCGTGCTGGCGGGTGAGACCGCCGTAGCCGCTGGTGTCGCCGGTGTCGCTCACGCCGAACATGCCGCTGTTCTGCTGCTCAGTCACCGCAGAAGTCCCGTCTGGTCGATCAGCGGCAGCTGGCGCAGCGCCGCGGTCTCGTTGGCGACCTCCTCGCGCTCGGCGTTGACGCCCAGCGAGGTGCCCTGGATCTTGTCGTGGAGCTTGAGGATCGCGTCGATCAGCATCTCGGGACGCGGCGGGCAGCCGGGGAGATACATGTCGACGGGCACGATGTGGTCGACGCCCTGGACGATCGCGTAGTTGTTGAACATCCCGCCGCTGCTGGCGCAGACGCCCATCGCGAGCACCCACTTCGGCTCGGGCATCTGGTCGTAGATCTGGCGCAGCACCGGCGCCATCTTCTGGCTCACCCGGCCCGCCACGATCATCAGGTCGGCCTGCCGCGGGCTCGCCCGGAAGACCTCCATGCCATAGCGGGCGAGGTCGTACTTCGGTCCGCCGCTCGTCATCATCTCGATGGCGCAGCAGGCCAGCCCGAACGTCGCCGGCCACAGGCTCGCCTTGCGGAAGTAGCCCGCCAGGCCCTCGACGGTCGTGAGCAGAACCCCGCTCGGGAGCTTTTCTTCGAGACCCATGTCAGTCCCAGTCCAATCCGCCGCGGCGCCACACATAGGCGTACGCCACGAACACCGTCAGCAGGAACAGGCCCATCTCCGCGAGGCCGAACCATCCCATCGCGTCGAACCTGACGGCCCACGGGTAGAGAAAGATGATCTCGATGTCGAAGATGATGAAGAGCATCGCGGTGATGTAGTACTTCACCGGGAAGCGACCGCCCAACGCTTGTGGCGTGGCCTCGATCCCACACTCGTAGGGATCCGCCTTGGCCTGGTTGGCGCGACTCGGTCCCACGACCGAGCTCATCACCACCGAACCGACCGCGAAGAGCGTCGCCAGTCCCGCCAACGCGAGCACCGGCACGTAGAGCTCCATCTCGCCTCCTACCCTGAGCGGCCCACCCCTTCTTGAGACTTTGTGAATAGAATCACAATGTGGGCCAACTCACATCCTGCCACTCCTGTGACGGATTGCAAGTGGGTTGCCGAAATGGCGCGCGGGCACTTTCCCGCCATGGCGCGAAAGTACCCAGCATCCGAGGGCAAACGCTTGCACAACCACGCCATGGCGCGGTTGTGGCGGGTCAGACTTCGGCGCTGGCGGCCGGCGCCGGCGTGTCGAGGAAGGCTCGAGGAATCACGACGATCCGCTTCTCGGCATCGAGCAGTTGGGCGGGACTTCCGTCGGCGTTCGCCTGCATCACTTCGTACGTCACGGTGTGCGCGGTCATCCGCCGCTGCTTGAGCCACCCCTGGTGCCAGGCGACGCTTCCCCACGGTCCCTGGATCTCGAGCGACTCTCCCGCCGACGGTGGCGCCGAGCGGGTACATCCCCGGCATCCAGTGCTCGGCGCTGACCAGCCGGGACAGCGGCCCCAGGCCGCCGAGCACCGTGAAGTAGATCGCGCCTCGATAGAAGCCTGAGGCGACGAAAGTTAGGACGACGAGAGCCCCGGCCGCCGACGCCAGGAAGGGGGAGAGCCCGATCCGTTCCCGCATCCAGGCGTAGACGAGCCGTCGTCGCATGGCCCGGTCCACCTCGATGCGCACTCCCGACAACTGCGGCTCGATGGATCCTCTGCCGCCCGCCGTCTCCAGCTCCCGTCGGATCACCGGGCCGATGAGAGGGACCGGGAGGTCGATCGACCCTGCGATCTCGTCCGGTCCCGCGGGGAGATAGGACGGCACCAGGTGCCCGCGATGCGGCTGCCGACATCTCACCAGCACCGGACCGACGTCGGCCCGGGTGAGTCGCCACCAGGGGTAGAAGACCATCCGACTGGGCGTGCGTATCCCCAGACCGCTCCCCGTCGCCCACGCCGTGAGCACTGCCCCGACCGCGTAGTCACGCCGCACCGCGCGTCGCACGGTCCACAGCGGCACCGCCAACTGGGCCACGAGAATCGTGCCTCCGAGGATCGCTGCCGTCACAACACGGAACGTGTCGCCGATGGCACCCTGCCCTGGGAGAAGCCCCGCGAACCAGACCGCGCCCGCGACCATCGGCGGCAACACCAGCGCCGCGAACAAGTAGCCCGGATCTCGCAACCGCAGTCCTATGAGGGCCCGCCCCACCTGGCGCTGATCCTCAGCCGTGACGGTCCATCCGGTCACCGAACCTGGCACCACATCCATGTCCACCACGGCCTCCTCGACATCGCCGCAGCTCGGCCACCGCAGCGTACGGGAAACCCTGGAAGGGGTCCGGAGACCCGGGACAGAACCCCACAAATGAGCGAAAGTTACGTACGCCCCGTGCCCAGGTCGTGCCAGAACTCCACATGTGAGCGGATGTTGCGGGGTTGTGGCGGGTCAGACTTCGGCGCTGACGGCCTCCGCCGGCGTATCGAGGAAGGCTCGGGGGATCACGACGTACCGCTTCCCGGCGTTGGCCTGGGACCTTGGCTGTCCATCGGGGCCGACCGGCACCATCTCGTACGCCACGGTGTGCTCGGTCGTCCGGCGCTGTCTTAGCCACGTGTTGTGCCAGGCGACGCTCCCCCACGACCCTTGGATCTCGAGCCATTCACCCACGGACCCGACGACAGTGGCACCGACGGGATACATCCCCGACACGCGGCCCGTACCGACGAGCAGCAAGGTGACCAGAATGAATAGGGCCATGAAGCCCCAGAAGGCCACGGACCAGAAGGAACCGATCTCCAGTTGGAGCAGGGCATTGAGGCCGTAGCCGACTGGAAGCACCCACGCCAAGGCGCCGAACTGCGCCCGCAACCGTGCCCGGACGAGCCGCCACCGCAGCGTCCGATCGACGACGATCGGAGCCCCCGCCAGCGGCGCCGCCACAGGCGTACGGCCCGCTCTCTCAGCCAGCTCGCGCCTGATCTCCGGCCCGATCAACTGGACCGGGAAGTCGACCGACCGCGCCAGCTCATCCGGCCCGGTCGGAAGGTACGCCGGCATGACCAGCGTGTTCGGACCGTCCTGTCGACACCGCACGAGCACCGGACCCACCTCGACCTGCGACAGTCGCGACCACGGGTAGAAGGTGAGTCGGTTGAGCGTACGCACACCCAGGCCCGTGGGCGTCGTCCACGCCGTGAGCGTGGCGCCGACCGGGAGCTCGCGCTCCACCTGGCGACGCAGCCCCCACAGGGGCGCCGCCAGCTGGAGCAGCAAGATGGCGACTCCGAGGACGGCCGTCATCGCCAGCTCGACAGCTCCACCGACAAGTCCCAGATCCGGATCTGGCATCCCGAGCCAGAAGAGGCTGGCCACCACCACAGGCAGAACCAACCCCGGGATCCAGTACGCCCACATCCGCAGCCGCAGCCCCACCAAGGCCCGCTTGAGCCGACGCTGATCCTCGAGCGTGACGCTCCAGTCCGTCACCGAGCCCGGCACCACATCCACATCCACGAAGGGCTCCTCGGCATCCCGCAGTTCAGGGTCGCCGCAGCGTACTGGATACCCCAGAGGGAATGTTGAGGTTCAATCGATGGTGGAAACCCTCGCGAAGCTACAGATCACCGAACGTACGCGGCACGGAGATGATCGTCGGACCGATCTTGAACGCGACCGCGCGACGAGTGACCAGTCGGCGCGCGATATCCGCCTCGGTGATGCTGAACATGTTCGACGGCGTACGGAGCGTCAACCCGGGCCCGTAGGCACCGCTGATCACGCTGCCCGCTGGGCAGGTCATGCACGTGGCGAGGTGTCGCGGGAGCACCAGCATGGGAAAGACAAGGGTGAGCGGCAAGGCGATCCGCACAAATGCCGTCCAGTCGCCGGTGCCCCAGACGAGCAGCAGCGCGAACGCCACCAACAGGCCGATGAGTACGCGCGACCACCACCTGAAGGCCAACCTCGCCGAGGCGAAGGTCAGATGCCACTGAAGCGCGCGCGTCACCGTCACCTCTCGCAGCCCCTCCCGGGCAGCACTCACCGACTGCGCCGGTGATGCGTCACCTGACGCCTCGCTTGCTGACAGCAGCTCGTAGACCCCTGCAGAGATCAGCTGGCCGGGAATCAGGAGCATCCCGGTAGGACGCGTAGTGCGTAGCGTCACGATGCCGCGCCGCGTCGACACGCCACTCACGCGAGCCAGCGGAATCGCGACGGTAGCCCTCGAGGAGACGACCCGAAACTCGCCGTTGATCACGCTCGCCGTTACCGGTTCGCTGGGCCGATAGCGACGTAGTGCCCGCAGCGGAGGGACGAGGATCAGCATCGGTACCAACACGGCGACCGCCACGACACAACTGATGATGACCGGCTTCGAGCTGTCTTCGACGACAAGGCCGAGCACGAAGATGCTGACGACCGTCGTTGCCACGAGCACGGCCCACATCCGCCAGTTCGTCGCCGTCGTGATCGCCAGTGCCATGACAAGACGACGCCGGTCGGCGGCCGCTGGCATCCAGGTCACGGAGAGTTCATCGGCGGTGGGGGTCATGAGGGCGCACCCTATCCAGCAATGACGCGTTCGCCAGGGGTGACCCCCGGCCCGGATACGGGAAGCTTCGCTCAGTCGGGGTCGGGACGGATCCAACCCTTTGCGAGCCCGGCACGAACGATGGCGTCGGTGGCTTCGCCGAGAGTCGTGCTCGCTGCGACGACGCCGGCCTCGCGGGCGCGGATGCGGGACTCGGTGGCGCCGGGCATGCCCCAGGTGCCACCACGGTTGAGCCAGTTGAGGAGCATCGGCTCGAGGCGGTCCATCGCCTTGCAGAAGCGCGCCTCGGGCGTCTGAGCGGCCTCGAACTCGTCCCACAGCGCCCGGATCTCCCCAGCCTGGTCCGGCGGCAGCATCGTGAAGAGACGCTCGGCGGCAGCGACCTCGCGCTCGACCTGGTCGACGACCGCGGCCGGGTCGAAGACCGGGCTGTCGCCGGCGTAGATCTCGATCATGTCGTGGATGATCACGAGCTTGATCGCGTGCCCGACGTCGATGGGCTCGTCGGCGTACTCGGCGAGCAGCAGCACCATCAGCGCCAGGTGCCAGGAGTGCTCGGCGTCGTTCTCACGGCGGTCGGCCGCGGCCAGCGGCGAGGCGCGCAGGATCGTCTTGAGCTTGTCGGCCTCGGCGATGAACTCCAGCTGGGCCCGCAGCCTTCCGTCGATCTCGTCCGGGAGCGGGTTCTGGTCGGCGATCAGGTCGGCAGGCGAGTCGTCCATGGGACGACCTTCCCATGCTGCGTACGCAGGGATGAACTCGGTCAGCGAGTGGGCAGGGAGAGGGCACGCTTGGAGCGCGACACGTAGGCCGACCCCTCAGGACCCACGACGGCGTAGGAGTCGCCCATGCGGGAGTTGTACTCCAGGTGGGCGCGACCCCAGAACATGCCGATCCGGATGCCGCCGTACATCCCCGGGGCGGTGAACCAGGCCTCGTCGGGGCCGCCCTCCTCGGAGATGAGCCGGACGTCGAACGTACGCAGCTGGTGCTCGCCGCGGAACTCGGCGGTCAGCTCGGCGAGCGTCGTGTTCACGTGGAGGTTGACGTTCTCGAGGTTGTCGCCGAGCGGGGTGCCGGGACGGAAGTAGGGGTCGAGCATGTCGAGCAGGTGCTCGTGACCGCGTCGCTTGGCGAGCTGGTAGGGCGTCTCGCCGTGGGCGGTGGGCAGCGACCTGACGCCACCCAGCGAGAGCAGCTCCTGGACGGTCTCCCGCGGCGCACCGAGGTAGGCGGCGTGGTGGAGCGGCGTGAACATCGACTCACCGCCGATCTTCCAGGTGTTGACGCCGACCGTGTAGTCGTTGCGCACCTGCGAGAGCGCGCGGCGCCAGTCACCCTGTGCGGCCGCGTCGGTGAGCGAATCCCTGGCCTTGACCGCGGCGGGCCCGTAGGCCTCGCGAGGCATCAAGATCCCGTCCCATGGCAACGTGGAGGTCATAGTTGAACTTTCGCAGAGATCAGGCGGTTGCGTGATGGAGTGCGACGATTCCACCCGAGAGATTCGTCCAGGTCGGCGACTGCCACCCCGCTGAGGAGAGCATGTCGGCGAGACCTGCCTGGTCGGGCCATGCCCGGATGGACTCAGCGAGATAGACGTACGCGTCCGGGGAGGACGATACCGCCCGCGCGACCGGCGGGAGCGCCTTCATCAGGTACTCCACGTAGACCGTCCGGAACGGCTTCCAGGTCGGGTGCGAGAACTCGCAGACCACGATCCGGCCGCCGGGGCGGGTGACCCGGCGCAGCTCACGCAGGCCGGCCGCCGGGTCGACGATGTTGCGCAGGCCGAACGAGATCGTCACCGCGTCGAAGGTGCCGTCGCGATAGGGCAGCCGGGTGCCGTCGCCGGCCGTGAACGGCAGGTGGGGCCTGGCCTGCTTGCCGACCTGGAGCATCCCGATCGAGAAGTCCGTCGGCACCACGGACGCGCCGGCGTCCAGGAACGGCTGAGACGAGGTGCCGGTGCCGGCGGCGAGGTCGAGCACGAGCTCGCCCGGCTTCGGGGCTACGGCTTTGATGACCTCGCGTCGCCAGCGTCGGTCCTGGCCGAGCGAGAGCACGTCGTTGGTCACGTCGTAGCGCTTGGCCACGGCGTCGAACATCCGACGGACCTCGCCGGGCTGCTTGTCCAGATCTGCTCGGGTCACGGGCTGATTCTGTCTCGGGTATGCGTCCGGGACCGAACTCAGGCGAGCTTCTCGAAGATCTCGTCGGCGTACTTCGCCGCGTCTTTCTTCGAGGCAGCGGTCGCCTGGACGGTCAGGTCGTCGGACGCGTGCGAGCAGGTCGCCTGGGTCTGACCGGTCGACTGGTCGGCGCTGGAGTAGCAGACGTTGTCGCCCACCTTGGAGACCTCGCCACCGCCGTAGTAGGCGCTGCCGTCGCCGGCGAAGGCACGGATCATCACGGACTTCGCCATGTCCTTGGTGATGTAGGTGCGCGAGGCCATCGAGAACCCGAGCGCGTCGGACACGTTGCGGTCCTCGGTCTTCGAGCTGGCGGCGTTCTGCTTGATGAACAGGTCCAGCTGCTCCTCGGACGCACCCTGCTTCTTGATCACGTCGAGGTCGTAGGAGGACTTCTCGTCCGCCGGCTTGTAGCCGCCCGACAGCGTCTCCGGGAGGGTGATCTTCACCCCCGAGTGGGAGTCGGAGTCGCCAACCCACCGCGGCAGGCCAACGCCCAGCACGACGAAGAGGGCCAAGGCGATGATGCCGAGGGTGATGCCGTTCTCTGCGATGAACGACTGCTCTTTGTTGGTACTCACGCAAGCGCACGCTACAACCCACATGGTGATGTATGGCAACTGGGGCGGATGCCATACATCACTTCGACTCGTCCTCGCCGACACCACGCCGATACGCTGGGGGCGTGAGTAACCACCCCACGACGTCCTCGCTTCGCTCCGGGCGCCGTAGGGACCCCGAAAAACATGAGTCTGAGCAGCAGTCCCTGGTAGCCACCACCGTGGCCCTCGATGCCGGGTCGGAGACTCTCGACGACCTGCTCGCGCTGCTGCCCGCCCGCCGGCGCGTTCTGTCATGGGTCCGCCACGGTGAGGGCCTGGTCGGCTGGGGAACCGCCGCCGAGATCCGTACCTCCGGACCGGAGCGGTTCGCGCACGCGGCCAAGTGGTTCGAGGAGCTGGCGGCGATCTCCACGGTCTCCGATCCCGTGCGCGAGCCC
Source organism: Nocardioides sp. NPDC059952 (assembly GCF_042730435.1). Lineage (NCBI taxonomy): Bacteria > Bacillati > Actinomycetota > Actinomycetes > Propionibacteriales > Nocardioidaceae > Nocardioides > Nocardioides sp. NPDC059952. The sequence goes on from NZ_JBHWLY010000041.1 coordinate 25,171, forward strand.
GGCACCGGCCTGGTCGGCTTCGGCTCCTTCGCCTTCGCCGACCTGCCGGGATTCTCCGTGCTCAAGGTGCCCGCGGTCGTCGTCGGAAAGCGCGGCGACGTCGCCTGGGTGACCACCGTCGGTCCGGCCGCGGTGCCCCCTCCTGCACTGACTCCGACGCCGGAGCCGGAGGCGCCGCGCGACGTCGTCTTCGCCGATGCGTACGTCGACGGCGAGCACTGGATGCGGATCGTCGCCGACGCCGTTGCCCGGCTCCAGGACGGAGACCTCGACAAGGTCGTCCTCGCCCGCGACCTGCTCGCCGCGGCCAGCGCCCCGATCGACATCCGCGCCGTGCTGCGGCGGTTGGCGGCTGCGTACCCGACCTGCTGGACGTTCCACGTCGACGACCTCTTCGGCGCGACCCCCGAGCTGCTCGTCCGCCGCGAGCGCGGCCTGGTCACCTCCCGCGTGCTCGCGGGCACGATCTGGCCGACCGGCGAGGAGAACCTCGACGACGCCCTCGCCGCGTCGCTGGCCGAGTCCTCGAAGAACCTCGAGGAGCACGAGTACGCCGCCAGGTCGGTCGCCGATGCCCTGGAGCCACACTGCTCCTCGATGAACGTGCCCGACGCACCATTCGTGCTCAAGCTCCCCAACGTGATGCACCTGGCCACCGACATCACCGGCGTGGCCAGCGACGGGGTCAGCTCGCTCGATCTGGCCGCCGCCCTGCACCCCTCGGCGGCGGTCGGCGGCACCCCGCGCGAGGATGCCGTCGCGCTCATCGCCGAGATCGAGTCGATGGAGCGCGCCCGCTACGCCGGCCCGGTCGGCTGGATGGATGCCACCGGCGACGGCGAGTGGGGCATCGCGCTGCGTACGGCCGAGATGATCGACGACCGCACCGCCCGCCTCTTCGCCGGCTGCGGCATCGTGGCGAGCTCCGACCCGGAGACCGAGCTGGCCGAGACCCAGGCCAAGTTCGTCCCGATTCGGGACGCACTGTCCTAACCTCCGTTCATGGAGAACTCGGACGGCCTCATCCGCACAGCCCTGCGCGAGGGAGAGGAGAACGCCGACCGGCTGGCGCGGACACAGCTGCTCATGGTCCCAGTCCTGATCGTGGCGATGATCTCGGTCCCGGCCTATCGGATCGTCCATGACGATGGCGAGGACGGGGACAGCTACGGCTTCTGGTCATCCGTCAGTTGGCTGGCCGAGCGCCCCGACGACGCACCCGGCGCCTACCGGCTGCTCGTCATCGCTGCGGTGCTGACGATCCTCTTCGCCGTGGCGTCCGCGGCGATGGCCCTCTACTTCGCCTACTCCCGGAGCAACCACCCCGCCGTCGAGATCGGGATCGCGATCGTCGCGGGGGCGCTGCCGAGCGCCATCGCCGTGATCGGTGTGGTCGCCCTGCCCGAGGACACCGCGGTGCAGATGGGCTGGGGCCTGCTCCTCCCCGCCTTCCTCGGACTATGGCTCGCCAACATGGTCCGCTCCGACGTCTAGAGTCCGCGCGATAGATTCGCCGCATGAGGATCACGAAGTTCGGCCATGCCTGTGTCCGGATCGAGCACGACGGGGCGGTGGTGGTCGTCGATCCGGGCGTGTTCACCCAGCCCGAGGCGCTGGACGGCGCGACGGCGGTGCTGATCACCCACGAGCACCCCGACCACTACAGCCCCGCCCTCCTGGAGGCCAACGACGCGCCGGTCTACACCATCGGCGCGGTCGCGGCGCAGATCCTGAAGACGGCCCCGGCGGTCCACGAGCGGACCACGGTGGTGAAGCCGGGCGAGTCGTTCGACGCCGGGTTCCCGGTCACCGCGGTCAACGAGAAGCACGCGGTCATCCACGCCGACATGCCGCACTTCGACAACTCGGGCTACCTGATCACCGCGGGCGAGCAGACGCTCTTCCACCCGGGTGACGCACTCGACGGCCCCGGCCAGGCCGTGGACGTACTCTTCCTGCCCGTCTCCGCGCCGTGGGCGCGCTCGAGCGAGCTGATCGACTTCGCCCGCTCCGTCGGCGCGTCCAGCACCGTCGCGATACACGACCGGGTCTACTCCGAGGCCGGCTCGGGCATCTTCGACACCCAGGCGGGCGCACTGATCCCGGCCGAGCGTGGCTACGTACGTCTCGCGGACGGGGCTGACCTCTGATGGCCCTCGTCGCGGTTCTGTACGCCTACAACGACCTCCCCGACGTACGCGCCGAGCACCTCGACGCGCATCGCGGGTTCCTGGCGAGCCAGGACAACCTGGTGCTCTCCGGCCCCACCTCCGACGGCTCCGGCCTGCTCGTCTTCGAGGGCGAGATCGCCGCGGTCGAGACTGCCGTGGACGACGACCCGTTCCTCGCGGTCGGGCTGATCAAGGAGCGTCGCGTCTTCGAGTGGACCCCGGTCCTCGGTTCCTGGAAGACCCAGCTGGGTCTGTGAGGACCGGGGGTCCACCCCGGAGGGTCACCCCCGCGCGAGCGCCTGGAGCCGGTCGTACGCGCCGTTGAACGTGTTCTGGTCCAACGGTGACGAGGTGTACTGCCAGAAGGTGTAGTAGCCCCAGCCTGCCGGCAGGGTGCCCGGCGTGCTGGCGTAGCGGGCGATCCACAGCGGGTGCGCGCTGGCGAACTGCGAGGTGTTGCCGGTGCACGTCGTCCACCAGTCGGTGGTCGTGTAGATGACCGCGTCACGGCCGGTGCGGGCGCGGTAGCGGTCCAGGAACGCCGCGATCCACGAGCGCATCGATGCCTGGGAGAGGCCGTAGCAGGTGCCGCCGGAGTAGGGGTTGTACTCGATGTCGAGCACCCCCGGGAGCGTCTTCCCGTCGGCCGACCAGCCCCCGCCGCTGTTGACGAAGTAGTCGGCCTGCGCCGCGCCGCCTGAGTCGGACGGGTTGGCGAAGTGGTAGGCGCCGCGGATGAAGCCCTGGTTGTAGGAGCCGTTGTACTGCTGCGGGAAGTAGGTGCTGTTCTTGTAGTAGGTGCCTTCGGTCGCCTTGATGTAGGCGAACCGCTTCCCCTGGCCCCACCAGTAGGCCCAGTCGACGTTGCCCTGGTGACCGGAGACGTCGATGCCGCTGACGGTCGCCTGGGCGCTGATCGGCGGGGCGTTCCTGGTGCCGCCCTTGGCGTCCGAGCCGGGCGTCGACCAGCCGACGTACGCCCCGTGCTCGAGGGTCACGCCGTGGGACTTCGCCTTCTGGGTGAGATGGCGATCGTCCTTCTCGGCGGCGCCGGCGGACTGGGTCGGGGAGAGGGAGATGGCGAGGAGGAGACCGGCGGCAATCGCGGTCACTCTCATGGATCTGCGGCGCGAAGGACTCATGGGGCTAGGGCCTTTCCCGAGGAGGAACGTGCACTGAGAGCCGTCGTGGCTGAGAAACATGGTGCCGCAACCGATGTCCCCCGGGGAATGTTTTCCGGTAAGCAAATTACTCAACCAAGTGGTTGACAAAGGTCCGCGCGGCGATCTAGCCTCGTTATCAACCAAATGGTTGAGGAGTAGCGGATGAGCGAGGACAGACTCTCCCGAGTCTTTGCGGCACTGGCGGACCCGACCCGGCGCGACCTGGTCGCCCGGCTCTCGTCGGCCGACGCGACCGTCGGTGAGCTGGCGGCGCCGTACGACGTCAGCCTCCAGGCGGTCTCCAAGCACCTCAAGGTGCTCGAGGACGCCGGCCTGGTGAGCCGGGAGTCGCGGCGCGCACCCGTACGCCTCGAAGCGGAGGTGTTCGACCTCATGACCAAGTGGATCGAGAGATATCAGCAGCAGGCGGAAGAGCGCTACCAGCGCCTGGACGCACTGCTCGCCGAGATGCAGGAAGACCGACCAACCCGAGAACCAGCCAGAGAAGAGGACGCATCATGACCACCACGAAGCACGAGACCACGATCGAGGCTTCCAAGGACGCCCCGACGATCACCATCGTCCGAGAGTTCGACGCTCCGCCGGAGCTCGTCTTCCGCGCCCACGCCGAGAAGGAGCTGTACGCCAAGTGGCTCGGGCCCCGCGACGTCGGGATGAACATCACCACATGGGACTTCCGCACCGGCGGCTCCTGGGCCTACACCGGCGAGCGGGACGACGACGAGTTCCAGTTCTTCGGCAGCTTCCACGAGGTGCGCGAGAACGAGCGCATCGTGCAGACCTTCACCTGGCGCGGCGCCCCCGACGGAGCCTCGCTGGAGTACCTCACCCTCGAACCGCTCCCCGGCGGCCGCACCCGGCTGACCGGCCTCAGTGTCGTCGAGTCCTTCGAGACCCAGGCCGCGATCATGGCCAGCGGCATGGACCAGGGCGTCGTCCAGGGCTACGAGCAGCTCGACGAGCTCCTCGCGGAGCTCTCATGAGCTCCGCCGGACTGAGCCTGCGCGAGCAGCACGCGTACGACGCGGCCCGGTTCTCCGAGATCGTCGACTCCGCCTCCGCCGAGGACTGGGCCCGCCCCAGCCCGGTGGCGGCCTGGACCGCGCTCGACGTGGTCTCGCATCTGGTCGAATGGTCGCGTGGGTTCCTGCAGGGATCGGCCGGCGTGGATCTCGCGCCGCTCGACGTCGCCGCGGACCCGGCGGCCGCCTGGAAGACCCACACCGCCGACATCCAGGAACTCTTCGACGATCCCGCCGACCGGATGATCTCCAACCCCCACATGGGCGACAAGCCGCTCGACGAGGCGCTCTCGGAGATCTACACGCCCGACATCTGGATGCACTCCTGGGACCTGTCTCGCGCCCTCGGGCGCGACTTCGACCTCGGCGCCGACCGCGCCTCGGCGATGCTGGCCGGTGCGGCCGCCATGGAGGACGCCATGCGCGCCTCCGGCCAGTTCGGCCCGCGCGTCGAGGTCCCCGCCGACGCCACCCCTCAGGAGCAGCTCCTCGGCTTCATCGGCCGAGACCCCTACTGGCAGGCCTGAGGCTCTCGCCTGGCCCACCTACGTCAGTTGAACGGCAGCTTGTGAAAGCACTCACGAACTGCCGCCAACTGACGTAGGCAACGTCGGGGGCCACGGCAGCGACCTGCTTCACCGCTACAAGGGTTCGTTGTGGAATCGGCTGCGGTCAGTGACGGGGTCGTTTATTGTCCCTCGATAACATCGTTTATCGATAAGGACCGCCATGGCCAGGGACATCCCCGCGTCGCTCGCGAGCGACCCCTTCGAACCGATCGAGCGGATCATCAGCGCGATCCTCTGGATCCAGATCGCAGTCTTCGCGATGCTCCTGGTCGCGGCGATCGTCCTACCCTTCACCAGCCCGCACTCATCGGTTTCGATCCTCGGGTTCAACGACGACCACCCCTGCGTCTCGACCGACAACATGATCATCGGCCTGCCCGAGGGCGAAGACACGAAGATCCCGGGGCCGGATCTCGTGCGACCCGGAACCCACCTGTCGCCGAGCGGCACCACGTTCTGCATCGACAACCCAACAGCGACACAGCGGGTGGCTGCCGCACTCGGCCGGCCGATCAGCGTGGTCTACATCTTCGGCACCTGTCTGCTGATTCGCCGGCTGATCCGGGTGGCACGCGAGGACGGCCTCTTCGCCGTCAGACCGATCATCTGGCTCGGTCGGCTCGGCAAGTTCCTGGTGGCGATGTCGATCCTCGTGCCCGCGGCCACAGCACTCGGCAACGGCATCTTCCTGGCATCGGTGACGACCGCAGAGCTGGGCATGACCTGGCAGTCCCAGCTTGTCGCCAGCTTCCCTCTGGACGTGACCCTCCTGGTCGTCGGGCTCGGCGTGATCACGTTCGCTCGCATCCTGATCCGTGCGGCGCATCTCCAGAAGGAGGTGGATCTCACCGTATGACCGAGGACCATCGAGTCACCGTGCACCTCGACGCCCTCCTCGAGGAGCGCGGGATGACGCTCACCGAGCTCGCCGACAGGATCGGGATCACCCTGGCGAACGCGTCGATCCTCAAGAACGGCCGTGCGCGCGCGATCCGGTTCTCGACGCTCACCGCGATCTGCGACGTACTCGAGTGCCAGCCTGGCGACATCCTCCGGGTGCGCTGACCTCAGGACAGCGTCAGGGAGCCGACACCCGAGGTGTAGTGGGTCGCGTACGTCAGCTGGACCTGCTCGGGCCCGGGCGAGAGCAGGATGGTGGCGGCCTGCTGGATGTAGTCACCCTCGACGTGGACGCTGACGTGGCAGGCGCGCTCGGCCGGGATCTCGAACGACACGGTCCCCCAGTAGACGACATACTGCCGCCCGTCGATGCTCGCGATCGGCGGGAGCTTGCCCGGATTGTTGGCCAGCATCACGTTTCCGCTGGTCAGGTGCAGCACCAGAATGCGCTTCGCGCCGGTGTAGAACTCGACGTACGGCACCACGCCAGGCCACTGCTGCTGTTCGGTCACGGGCACACTGTGCCACGCCCGGCCCGGTCGCAGGCTCAGGAACGAGCGAGGGCGCGGATGGCGAGATCGAGCTCGCGACGTCCATCCCGGGAGACGACCGCCTCGACGACCTCGATGCCGCCGTTGGGCGAGGCGAGGGCGGCCTCGAGCTCGGGTACGGAGGTGACCGCGAGGTGCGGGATGCGGTGGGCGGCGCAGAGCGCCTCCAGCGAGGTCCCGTGCGGGGTGCCGAAGAGGCGCTCGAAGCTGTCGGCGTAATCGTCGGCGCCCTGCTCGAGGGAGGCGAAGATCGAGCCGCCGTCGTCGTTCGCGACGACGATGGTGAGGTCCGGGCGGACCTCCTCGGGACCGAGCAGCAGCCCGCCGGCATCGTGCAGGAAGGTGACGTCACCCATCAGCGCGAGCGCCCGCGTCGACCAGGAACGACCGACGGCGGCGCCGATCGCCGTGGAGACGATGCCGTCGATGCCGGCCAGGCCGCGGTTGGCGATCACCTTCCGCCGTCCGCCGACGTTGTTGGGCCGCATCATCAGGTCCAGGTCGCGTACGGGATTGGAGGGGCCGAGCATCAGCAGCCCGCGGTCGGGCAGGGCGCGGGCGACACAGCCGGCGACGTCGTACGCCGTCATCTGCTGCTGCTCGTGGAGCAGCCGGCCCACCTGGCGACCGAGCTCGCGATCCGCGGAGCGCCACTCCTCCAGCCACGCCGGATCGGGCTCACCCTCGACGTGGAGCCGGGTGCGGATCGTGCGGTCGACCCGGAACGGGCGCGCGGCCCAGACACCGTCGACCGGGGCCGCGATGACCTCGACGTCGGCGCGAGCCAGCAGGTTGGTGACCGGCCGGGAGAGGGTCGGGTGGCCGTAGACGACGACCCGCTCGATCCGTTCGGCGAGCGGTGACTCGAGCAGCAGCCGGTAGGAGCGCAGGGCGTTGTCGCCGGTGCGCGCGCCCGAGGACGGCTCGGCGAGCAGCGGCCAACCGCCGTCCTGGGCCAGGATCCGGGAGGGCGGACCGGCGTCGTCACCCGCGACGACGACCGTGCGCGGCGTGCCGGCACCGGTCGGGATCGACTCGTAGATCATCAGCTCGGGACGTACGGGCTCCGGACGGACCGCGACCTCCCCCGGCTGCCATCTGTCGGGCGGGGTCAGCGGGTCGTCGAGCTGGATGTTCCAGTGGACCGGGCCGCGCGCGGAGTCGAGGGCAGCGATCGTGTTCTCGTCCGGCGCGTCGGCCAGGTCGACGGTCTCCACCAGCCGGCCGAAGATGCCGACCTGGTCGGTGACCTGGTTCGCACCGGTCTCCCGCAGGCGTGCCGGACGGTCGGCCGTGACGACGGCCAGCGGCACTCCGGAGTGAGCGGCCTCCAGCACCGACGGGTGCAAGTTGGCGACCGCGGTGCCGGAGGTGCACATCACCGCCGCGCGCGAACCGACCTTGGTCAGGCCGAGCGCGAAGAAGCCGGCCGAGCGCTCGTCGATCCGGGTGTGCAGCCGCAGCAGACCCGCTCGCGCGGCGTCGAGGACGGCGAACGACAACGGCGCGTTGCGTGATCCCGGCGCGACGACGATGTCGGTGACCCGCGCCTCCACGAGCGCGGTGACGACCGCCCGGGCGAGCTCAGTAGCAGTGGGCATCCATCCTCCTCAGAGCGTTTCCCGGTACGCCATCACGTCAGCCAGCCGCCTGCGCCAGAACTCCGTACGCTCCGGGGTGGCCCGCAACGCCGGGTCGGCGACGAGGCGCTCCGGGGCGGGCGAGGAAGGTAGCACCGGCAGGACACCGCCTGCCGGAAGGAGCGGGACGGCGGCGATGTCCTCGGTGAACATCGAGACCGTGCCGAGCCCACAGGCATAGGGCAGCTCAGGCAGCGCCGCCGCGAGCGCGATCCCGGCGGCCATCCCGACCGATGTCTCCAGCGCCGAGGAGACCACGCACGGCAGCCCGATGTCCTCCGCGATCCGCAGGCAGGCGCGTACGCCGCCCAGCGGCTGCACCTTCAGCACGGCCACGTCGGCAGCCTGGAGATCGCGTACGCGATAGGGGTCCGCGGCCCGCCGGATCGACTCGTCCGCGGCGATCGGGACCTCCACCTTGCGGCGTACGGCGGCGAGCTCCTCGACCGTGGGGCAGGGCTGCTCGACGTACTCGAGCCCGCCGGCGGCCCGGTCCAGCACCCCGATCGCGGCGAGCGCCTCGTCGACGGTCCAGAGCCCGTTGACGTCGATCCGCACCTTGCCGGAGGGGCCGAGGGCGTCCCGGACCGCCTCGACGCGAGCGATGTCGTCGGCCAGGCTCTGGCCCGGGTCGGCGACCTTGACCTTGGCGGTCGCGCACCCGGAGCGGGTCACGATCTCGTGGGCGCGCTCGGGGCCGACGGCCGGCACGGTCGCGTTGACGGGGACGGCGTCACGGACCGGCGCCGGCCAGTCCCCCGCTGCCGCCTCCTCCGCGCAGCGCAGCCAGGGCTCGATCTCGGGGGTGTCGTAGTCGAGGAACGGCGACCACTCGCCCCACCCGATGGCCCCCTCGAGGCGATGTATCGAGCCTGTCGAGATGACCAGGCCCTCGCGCACGGTGATCCCGCGGAAGCGGGTGGTCATCGGAAGGGAGAAGACATGCATCTGGTCGGTCATCGCGTCTCCGCCTCGTTGGTCGTGGCGAGCGCGAGGAGGGCCTGCCGGTCGGGCTTGCCGTTGCCGAGAAGCGGGATCTCGTCGAGCGCAACCACCTGACGGGGCGCCCAGGAGCGCGGGTGCTCAGCGGCGACCCACTCGCGGGCCGCGGCGGCGTCGATGTCGCCGACGACGAAGGCGACCAGTCGCTGGCCCCACTCCTCGTCGGGGGTGCCGAGAACCTCCGCGGCGACGACGGACGGGTGTTCACGGAGCCTTCTGGCGACGAGCGCCGCGGGCACCTTCACGCCGCCGGTGATCACCATGTCATCGACCCGACCGAGGATGCGGAGCCGGCCGTCCTCGTCCAGGGTGCCGGCGTCGGAGGTGAGGAACCAGCCGTCGACCAGGGCGGTCGCGGTCTGCTCGGGGTCGTCCTGATAGCCGTCGAAGAGCGTCGGGCCGCTGATCCGGACCCGGCCGTCGGTGCCGATCGCGATCCCCACGCCGTCCAGCGGCATCGCGTCGTAGACGCACCCGCCACAGGTCTCGGCCGAGCCATAGGTGGCGACCACGACGATCCCAGCCGCTTCGGCACGGGCCCGCAGCGACGGGTCGATCGGGCCACCTCCGAGCAGCAGCGTGTGGAACCCGGCCAGGGCGGCGAGGTCGTCGCCGCCCGACTCGATGATCCGGTGCAGCTGGGTCGGCACCATCGAGACGAACCGCGGCCCCGGCATCATCGCTCCAGCGGCCTCGGCGAAGGATCCGTGGGCGGCGGCGATCACCGGCTCGTGGCCGGCCAGCAGCGAGCGCGCGATCACATTGGCCCCGGCGACGTACGACTCCGGCAGCGTCAGCAGCCACTGCCCGCTCGCCCCGACCCGTCGCGCCGACGCCGCTGCCGACGCCTTCATCGCCTCGCGCGACAGCATCACCCGCTTGGGCCTGCCGGTCGATCCCGAGGTCTCCACGACCCAGTGCTCCGGCCCACCCCCGGCGAGCCACTCGGCCATCGCGGCGACGGTGCCCTCAGCCCGTTCCACCGCGTCGTTCACACCCCCAACGCTATCTCCTGCGCTACGCGGGCTCGCCGTGGGCCGCTACTGGCCGCGGATGTCGAAGTCCGCGACCAGGCCGTGGTGGTCGGAGTCCAGCTTGAAGGTGGCGTGGCGGGTGGGGGTGGCGGTGGAGCTCGAGCCGAGGAGCCAGTCGATGGTGCCGCCGCCGTCGTGGGTGGCCCAGCCCTGCGCGGGCGCGCCGAGGGTCTCGAAGGAGGAGGTCATCCCGGCCTTGGCCATCAACGGCTTCGGACCCCACGGATCCCCGTCGCCACCGTTGCGCGGGTAGGGCGAGTTGAGGTCGCCGGCAACGAGGACCGGGCCGTACTTCTGCAGCCCCTGCGCCAGTCCGGCGAGCTTCGCGAAGCCGCGCTGGGCCTCGTCCTTACGCGCCTGTGCGCTCTTGGCGGGCGAGGTCATGGTGTGGGTGGAGATCACCGAGATACGCCCGGAGCCGTCGCTGCTGGCGAGGACCACCCAGGTGGCGTACCTGTTGTCGTTCTTGACTCCGGTGACCGGCTTGGTGAGCTGGACGGTGCCCTTGTCGACCGCCACCCAGCGGTCGGTGCGCCACATGACGACCGGACTCAGCGCCTGGCTCCGACGACCGTATTCATCCTCCGAGGCTCGGTAGGTGCCGTATCCCCGCACCGAGATGTCGGAGACCGTACGTGACTGGGCCTCGTTCAAGGAGACGAAGTCGGGTCCGTGCTTCATGACCTCGGCCAGGTCGGAGCGGTATCTCGAGCGGGACATGGAGACCTTGATGTTGGCCTGTGCCAGGCGGACCTGCGGGCCGGAGACGGCCGCCGGGGAGGCGCCGGGCTGACCAGCGCCCGGCAGCCCGCCGACCTGCTTGGTCGCCTCGAGGGTCTTGCCGATGTTCTTCGTCAGCCACGCCGCCGGGTCCACCTGGTCCTGCAGGTAGCCGCCGCCGTGCGGGTGCACCTCGAAGTGGAGGTGGCAGCCGGTCGAGTTGCCCTCGCTGCCGACCTGCCCGATGACCTGCCCGGCCTTCACCGTCTGCCCCGCGGCCACCGAGAGCGACTGCATGTGGCCGTACCAGGTGGTCAGGTTGCCGGGTGCCGTCTGCACCTTCACCAGCCAGCGCCCCGACCAGCCCCAGCTGCCGCCCGACTCGAGGACGACGGTGCCGCCGTGGGCCGCCTGCACGGGCGTGCCGCACGGCGAGGAGTAGTCGTTGCCGGTGTGCATGTTGGCCCAGTTGGAGCCGGAGTTGCCGTAGTTGCCTTGGTCGACCGCGAGGCCGGCCTGGATGGGACGTACGACGCTGGTGCTGATCCCGGCCATGCCGATCGTGCAGGACACATCCGTCGCGGTGGCCGTCAGGTCGGCGGCCGAGACCCCGTCGGCGAGCGCTGCGACGAGAGCCCGCGCCTCGTCCTCGTGCTGGGCGTACGCCAGCGGGAACGCCGAGCGCTGCACCGCCTGCGCCGCCGCGGTGACCTGCATCTTGCGCCAGCCGGGGATGTCCAGGAGCCCGGTGTTGCCGGTGTGGGTGGCGACGCCGTAGAACGCCTGGGCGGACTTGACCGGGTTCGTGATGTCGGCGACCGAACCCCAGCCGGAGACCGGGCGCTGCTGGAAGAGGCCCTGTGAGTCGCGGTCGCCGTAGTTGAGGTTGCGCAGGGTGCTCTCCTGCATCGCGGTCGCGAGCGCGATCACCCACCCGTAGGCGGGCACGCCGGACTGCTTGCCGACCGCCACGATAGTCCGGGCGTTCTGGATCTGCTCGGTGTCGAACCCGGCGATGCTGCCCTCGGGGACCTCACCGTCCGGTCCCAGGTTTCCGGCCTGGATCGCGTTGGTCCCGCCGACACAGCCCGACTCGGCCTGGTCCTGGTTGCTCTGCTCGGTGCTCGCAAGACCACCGATGAGGATCACCAAGCCACCCGTGACCACCAGGACGAACGTGGCCACCCCGGCCACGATCCCCCAGATCAGACGCGCCTTGAAGATCCACATCGCCCTATCCCCCCGGAAGAATGTTCGCGACGTACCAGACGTTGTCCACCAGGGTCAGGTAGACGATGACCTTGGGACCGTCGGTGGCGACCTCGACGCGTGCCTCCCCGTCGGTCTGCTCGAGGACCTTCGCGGCGCCGACCACCTTGGACGCCGGCACGGTCGCCGGGTCGGTGGTGCCCAGGGCCTGGGCCAGCGACTCGTCCGGGCGGGCGGCGTTGATCCCGGCCCACCACTCCTCGGTGGTCAGGTCGGGACGGGCCCAGGCGACGACGAACTTGGTCGCCAAGGGAGTCGGGTCCGGGACGGGCGCCGGCGATCCGCTCGCGGAGGCGCTCTGCTGCGCCGACGCGGATCCCCGGTCGGGCTGCGCGGCCGGCTCGGCGTCGGGGGCGTCGCTCACCTGGGCGATCAGCCAGATGACGAAGACGATGCCGACAACCACCGAGAAGAACCGGAACGGCGACCTCATGGGCCACCTCAGCACCGGCGCGATGACCTCCCACAGCACACCACGCGTCGTTGTCGACCGCACTACCGGGCTCCTCCTTCAGACCAGCCCTCGGACCGGCCCGGACTGTTGTCGACGGGCACCGAGCGGTTCCCGTTCGGTGAGTAGATGACGAAGACCGCGTTGCCGTCGGAGTCGTAGTCCACGTTGGCCTCCGCCACCGGGGACTGTCGCGGCGGCTCCGGCTCGCGGTCGGCGTAGGCGCCCGCGGTGTAGTCGACCGGGTTCGGCGCCTCCGGGCGGTCGTTGTTGTAGACCTGCCCGGCAGCGAACCCTGGGCGCGCCTCATCACGGAACGCCGGCTCGTCGCGCTCGACGGAGCGCGAGTCGAACCACTGACCGGCCACCCGCTCCCCCTCCTCGCCGCTCATCGAGGACCCCAGGGCGTACGTCGGTGTGTTGCTCGCGCTCGCTCCGGCACCCAGCGCTCCGGCCGCCGTCACCGGCGCCTGGTTGGGCACCTGCTCGGCGGTCATCGTCGGCCGGCTGCCGGTCAGCTCGTGTCCGGGCATGTAGACGCCGCCGGGGCTCGAGACCGATCCGGTGCCCGCCGGGCCACCGCCCGGGACGGGCGGCCGGTCCTCGGCCGCGTCGCGGATCCCGGCCTCGGTGCCCGTCCGGGTGCCGACGTACGAGGAGAGCATCGAGGTCAGCCGGCCCATGCCCGGCAACGGGATGCCGTAGGCGGCGGGCCGGGTCAGGCGCCAGGCCAGCACGGTCAGCACCGCGATCAACGCCAGCTGCAGCACGAACCACATCGTCGAGCCCAAGATCGCCGAGTCCAGCCGCAGCAGCAACAGCGCGACCAGGAAGTAGATCGGGCCCATCACCAGCGGACCCACCACCCGCTTCAGCATCGCCACCGCCGCGTCCCGGGTGTGGTCCAGCATGAACAGCACCCCCGCCGCCGGCGCGAACGGCACGATCAACCGGATCAACGCGAACGACAACAAGATCGCCAACCCGGCCACCAGCAAGAACCCGCACACCACCACGACCACGACCAGGTTCACCAACGCAGTGGTCGCCCGCTGGGACCAGTGCTCGCCCTTGAAGTACTCATAGGCCACCGGGTCCGACTTCTTGACCGCCTCGGCATGCTTCTTGAACGCGTCCTGCTTGGCCTCCAGGACCTTCTTGCCATCCCCGTTCGGGTCCTTGCGGTAGGTGTCGTACTCCTGCCAGGAGAAGTGCGTCGACCGGAACACCCGCGGCCCATACCTCTTCGCCGTGGCCGAGTCGGGATCACCGAACGCACCGGCCAGCCAGGTGCGGTACTGCGTCGAACGCACCACCTCGTCCATCTGAGCATCCACGGCCTTGACCGCATCGGTCTCACCGAACTCGTCGTCACCGACACCCGGGACCGTCTTGCCGTCGTTGAACCCGGTCGCGATCATCCCCGTCGCCGACCGGACCCCCTCATCGACCAGCTTGGTCGACTCCACCGGGTACTGGATCAGCCAGGAGGTCACCACCAGCACACCCAGCGCCCAACCCGCAGCGGTCACCGCCCGCGCGAACCGGCCATCCCGCGCGCGGATCATCACCGTCGCCGCCACCAGCAACAGCACCACGCTCACCCACGGCGCCCACACCCCGTCGGTGACCGCCTTGCTCGCCGCCACGATCGGATCGTCCAGCGCCCTCAGGAACGAGTCCTCGCCGATCACCGCGTTCAGCAACGCATGCGACCAGTTCGGCAGGATCCCCGAGATCTCCAACATGATGTTGCCGATCGAGGTCCCCGCACCTGCGACGAACTGCCCCGTGCACCCGTTGTCATAGGTCCACCACTGCGGAGTCGTGCCATAGGCCGACTCCAACGAGACCTCGTCCTTGTTGCGGAACGGATCCAGCTCGTCGTTGACCTTCTCCGGGTCGTTCAGCTCCGTGCCCGCCTTCGACGCCGCCCCCAACGCCGTCATCCGCACGATGAAGCTGCCGTCCCCATACGGAGACGCCGGCATCGGCGCGTCAAGGTTGTTGCACGCATCGCTCACACCCGAGAGCCCACCCGTCGGATCGAACGGGATCGGGATATCGATCCCCCTCGGCCCCGCAGCCGCCGGACCGGCGACGGACAGCAGAGCGACCACGAGTACGACGAGGGCAGCGGCCCTACGGCGCAGGGCTGCCCTGTGGTGGGTGGGGCGCGGCGGCATCAGCCGATCCCGTCCCCGGAGAGCTCGGTCCTGGGAAGATCGGTCGGCTCGCCGCCGATGGCTCGGCTGACGCGGCGGGTGGGGTCGGCGGTGGTGTTGAGCGCCTCCTGCAGACCCGGGTGGTGGTTGAGGGTGACCTTGATGATCTCCATGCCGCCGTGACCGGTGTCGCCACCGAGGCCGTCGCGGTAGATGAACTCGCGGTAGCCGAGCTGCTCGTCACCACGCCTGGTGCGCGGCGAGAGCCGCGCCAGGATCGACTCGTAGCCCAGACCCTCGGGCTTGCCGAGCAGCTTGAGCGCGTCGCGCTGGGCACCCTCGTCCTGCGTACGTCCCACGAAGGCCGCCCCGACGAAGTTGTTGATGTCGGAGCCCAGGATCGCGGAGGCGTTCTGAGTCGAGACCAGCGCGGCGCAGTTGTTCTTGCGGGAGTCGCTGGAGAGCTTGTGGACCAGGGCCCGCCCGGTGCCACCACTCGCCTGGGTGACCTCGTGGGCCTCGTCGAGCGCGAACAGCTTCCGCTCGTTGGGGTCGCTGCGGTAGATCAGGTGCAGCGCGGACCAGGCGGCGAGGGTCATGATCGGGCGCGCCATCTGCTCCTCGGCACTCCACTCCTCGCGCGGCACGTGCTCGGGCGGGGTGTTGAGCCCCTTGAGGTTGTAGAAGGTGAACGGCGTGCCCTTCAGCTCCTTGTCGGACTGCAGGAAGTCGTTGCCGAAGAAGAGGCGGCCGAGCTCACGCTCACGGGCGGCGGCGAGCTCGCGGCCGATCTCGTGGTCACCGCCGTCGCCCTCGAAGAGCATCTTCACGATCGTCGAGGTGTCGGCGCCGCGGTCGGCCTGCGCCTCCATGACGCGGGCGCGGATGCGCTTGAGCACCTCCTCGTTGTTGGCCAGTCCGACCGGGAGGCAGGAGCGGAGCACCGAAACGGTCAGGTCGCGGCGCTGCTGTACGGCCGCGGACCGCTCCCGGTGGAGCCGCTCGGCGAACTCGTGGTCCGACATCGCCTCGGCGCGGATCAGCTCCGGGTTGGGGTCGGGGACGACGGCGTACGGCGACAGGCTTCCCGGTCGACCGCCGAGGACGTCGACGCTGCGGGCGCGGGCGGGCACCTGCTGGCCGTTGAAGACGCCGCCGCCGATCTCGGGCAGCGTCATCAGCCGCTGCAGCCGCCCGGCCGGGTCCATGGCGACACCGTGGATGCCGGACAGGATCGACATGTAGATGACGACGCCCATCAGGGTCGACTTACCGGAACCGGGCGTGCCGACGAGCGGGATCAGGCCGGCCTGCTCCATGACCTCGGTCAGGTACCACGGGTCCATCAGCACGGCCCGGGAGGCCATCGCGGAGGTCTCGCCGAGGTAGAAGCCGCGCTTGTCGCCGACCTCGGCGGTGACCGCCGGGAGCCCGGCGGCGACCTTGAGGACCGGGAACTTCCGGGCGTGGGCGGTCGACGCGAGCGGCTCGCCCGGGACGAACTCGCGAGCCAGGTGATACTGCCCCAGCTGGCGGGTGATCTTGATCTGCGGCCGGTAGAGGTCGACGACCTTCTGCGCCTTGTCGAGCGCCTCCGCCTCACTGCGGCCGGTGACGGCGATCCGGTACCAGCCTCTGGTCCGGGTGGACAGGCCCGTGAACTCCGAACGCATCTCGTCCTCGACGTCGGCGGCTCGGCCGGCCTGACGGGAGAGCTGCTTGGGAGGCCGCTTGCCGTGGTCGTCGGACCAGTGGCTGACCTGGCCGTCGATGCGGCGGGTCAGGGACGCCATCTCGCGGGAGACGTCATCCGGCGAGCGGGGCTCGACCCGGAACGACCACTCCACCGGGAAGCCGAGCGCGTCGGTCTTCGCCATCCACGGCGCGTGGGTCTCCGGGACCTCGATGTCGCCGATCCGGGAGACCGTCAGCACGCACACGTGGCTGGTCTCCTGGCGGCCACCGATGCTGCTGGTGACCTGCACCGTCGGTGCCAGCGGCTCGGCCGACCAGGCGACCGACTCGAACCACTCGGCCATGTCGTCGGTGTCGAGGAAGTTCTGCTGGGCCTCACCCGGCTCGGGCACCGGGATCTTGGCGCCCAGGGAGAGCGAACGGGCGATCATCCACTCCATGTCGTGACCGACTGCCGGCCGCGCGGAGAAGCCCGGACGCGACATCACCCGGTTGACCGTGTCGAGGCGCTCGCTGATCGCTGCCATCTCGCGCTCGGCGGCACCGGCGGAGAACTTCGCCAGCGTCCTCACCGTCGCGTCGCGGCGGCCCAGGTCGACGCCGTAGTAGACCAGCTTGTCCGCCTGGCTGTGGGCGGCCATATGAGCCTGGTTGCGCGCCATCATCTCCTCGAACCCGGGCTGCGGGTCGGGAGCGTTGGCGAACGCGGCATGCGCCCAGTGACGTACGGGATAGGGGCGGGTGGTGACCCGGCCGTGGACCGTGTTGCCGACCAGGTCGGCCAGCTGGCTCGCCTGGTCGGTGATCAGGGCCTCGAGGTCCGAGTGGGCGCGGAACGACCAGGTCTGCGGCTCGGCGAGGTACCAGGCGATGATCCGGTCGCTGGTGAAGGTCAGGTGACCGCGCACCTCCTCCAGCGCCCACATGTCGCCTCTCGGCTCACGGACGCCCTTCGAGTCGTCGCCGCCCCGGCCGAAGACGCTCTTGCGTCCCGGCTTGGGCTTCTCGAAGCCAGGCCCGTAGGCCCGCTCCGTTCGCGGCCGCCTCATGCGGTTCCTCCGTCGTTGGGTGCGTCGTCGCCGTCGAGGCGCTTGCGGTAGTCGTCCACACTCTGCAGGCGCCCGTCAGGCACCGCCCGCTCGTCCTGATTGTCCCTGGGACGGGTGCTCCCCGAGGGGGCATCGTCGAAGTCGTCCCATTCGTCGGCCTCGTCCCATTCCTCGTCGAACCCTGGCTCCGGCGCGATCACCACGGCCGGCCTGACCGCATGCGAGAGCGGCTGCCGGGCTGGCCTGGGCGCGGGCTCCTGGGCAGGCGGTGGCGGTGGCGGAGGAGGCGGCGGGGGTGGCGGTGGCGCCGCAGTGGGCTGGGCTGGGGGCGCAGGCGGGGCAGGCGGCGCAGGCGGCGCGGCCGGCGCGGGCTGCTCCGGCTCCTGCCGGGCCTGCCACGGCGCGCCACCCTTCCACGGAACGTCGCGGGGCTCACGCGGCGAGGAGGACGGTCGGCTCGACCAGCCGCCCTTCGCCGGACGTACGCCGGTGGCGTGCTGCTGCCTCGCAGGCTGCGCCTCGGCCTGGACCGAGAGGTGGGCCGGGAGCGGCTCCTCGACGACCTTCGCCTCGATCACGGGTCGCACGGGCGCGGCCTTGCCGCGTACCGGCACCGCTGAAGCGAAGCCCGAAGCAGTGTGTCCCGCTGAAGCGAAGCCCGAAGCCGTACGTCCCGCTGACGCGACATGTCCGGTCTGGGCACTCGGGGTCGAGGTGACGACCGTCGCCTGCAGCGCCCTCGGCGAGGGGGTGGCACCCGGCTGCTGCGCGAACCGCCGGCCGGGTCGCCGCATGGCCTTCGCCCAGCCGCCGCGGGGGCTCGTGGCGTGCCGGAAGGCGACAGCCGCGCCGCCCGCGTACTGGGCGCTGGTCTCCACGCGCGGCGTGGTCAGCTCGTGCCAGAAGGTCATCAGCCAGGCGCCGGCCGAGCTCTCCGAGCTGATGTAGTCGGAGGCCTTCATCGAGAGGAAGGAGGCGCCGATCAGCCACAGCCCCATGCTCAGCAGCGTCACCGGCATGCCGAGCTTGCGCAGCAGCACAAGCGTCAATGGTGCGATCACCAGAAAGAGGAAGATGGTGCGATAACGCATCTCCCCGATGTAGCGACGAGGGGGGCCGAGATAGGTCTGGTCGACCTCGTACAGCTCGTCGTCGTCAGGCAGCCTCATCCCCGAGATCCCTCCCTGGGTTAGCTAACGGGACCGGGTTCACCCCTTGAAGAGACCAGCCATCCACTGACCGAGGTCCGTGGCGTTGTTGCCCACGGCCAGGCCGAGGACGCCGAGACCGATGATCAGGCCACCGACGATCGTGACGGCCTTGGAGATGTTCCCGCTGCGGGCAGCCCACAGGACCGTGACGCCCAAGATCAGGACGACCAGCGTGATGATGTTGTCGGTGATCCACTCGGCCAGGCCGCCGGTGCCATACTCGGCGGCTTGAGTCGTACTTTGAATCAACTGGTGCGGTGCCATTGTTCTGCTCCCTTTCCCGAGGTGAGGTGTGGTTGCCGGAAGTATTCGGTTGTCCCGCCCGGCGCAGCCCCATGCGGCACCGGTGGGTGGAGGCGCCTTGCCCCTCCCGCGGGCTGACGCGAACTCCCGGGCATCGGCATTTCTGGACAAACGCCACCGCCATGTGAGACGAGCGTAGTCCCCAGACCGCCGTAACGCACCTCGTTCCACCTGACGACACGTGCTCACCGCGCGCCTGCGGGCGCACCGGACGACCGCCTCACCAGGCCGCCATGCCACAGACCGGACCGCTGGGCGCGACACTGTCCCGCTCAGTGGTCTCCTTCGCTGAATTCTTGCGAGGGGAGGCTAACTTCAGCGAATCTATATCCCGGTGCATCCTCGCGAATTTCGCGCGCTTGCGTCCGGATTCGCGAATTTACACAACATTCAATCGGATTTCTCGGGAGGACGAGCTCACATGGACAAGAAGAAGATCTTCATCGTCATCGGCGCCCTGTTCGTCGGGTTCTGGCTGTTCACCGATCCGCAGGGACTGACCAACACGGTCTCGGCTATCGCTGGCGGCATCTGGGGCGTCACCACCGACGTCTTCGGCGGCGTGATCGGCACGATCGAGGGCTCCACCCGCTGACCTCGCCATGACCTACGCCGACGCCCGGGCGTCGGCGCGATGGACTCCTTTTTCTTCGCTGCCCGGTTTGGGGACCGATCAGCACGGATAACTGTTTGACGTCGGACGCCGCGATGACAAGACTGCGCTTGTCTCGATGTCAAGATAGTTTGGAGTCGTCTTGTCCCCTCACTTCATCCGGTTGAGGGACAAGGTCCTCTCAGACGACCCGCTCATCCGGGCGATGTCGTACCAGTCGGTGCTCTCGGCCTTCGCCGAAGGCACCTTTCTCACCGGTTCGGCGGTCTTCTTCACCCAGATCGTCGGCCTCTCTGCCGCACAGGTCGGCCTCGGTCTCACGATCGCGGGCGCTGCAACCTTCTTGTTCGCCGTCCCCCTGGGCCGACTCGCGGATCGTCTCGGCACCCGGTTCAGCTGGATCGCCGGTGCCGTACTCCAGGCGCTGCTGTTCGGTTCCTGGGTTCTCGTCGGCAACTTCGCCGCGTACGTCGCCGTCGAGGTGCTCCTCGCGCTCGCCGCCTCCTGGCAGCGGTCGGGTCGCGACGCCTACCGGATCTCGGTCTTCCCCGCGGCGACCCGGGTGCGCTCGTTCGCCTACATGCGGGCCGCCCGCAACGTCGGCTACACGCTCGGCGCCCTGGCCAGCGGTCTCGCTCTGGCCGCCGATTCCAACACCCTGATCAAGGCCGTCCCGCTGATGACCGCCGTGGTCCTCCTGGTCAACGCCTACTGGATCTCGCGCCTCCCCCGCCTCGCCACGGCTGCCTCGCCCGGCGACATGAAGCCGGACGTACGCGACCGCCTCGGCGCCCTGCGCAACCGCGCGTTCCTCGCGACGACCTTCTTCGACGGAGTGCTCGGCACCCATCAGGTCCTGCTCAACGTCGTCATCCCGCTGTGGCTGGTCCAGGAGACCGACGCCCCACGGGTGCTGCTGGCCTGGCTGTTCGGCACCAACACCGTCATGGCCGTCGGGCTGCAGGTGATCGCCGCCCGCGGGGTGACCGACGTGACGACATCACTGAAGGCCCAGCGCCGCGGCGCGCTCTGCTTCCTGGCCTCCTGCGCGATCATCGCCGTCACCCACGACACCGTCGGCCTGATCACGATCGCCCTCGTCTGGCTCGGCCACGTGACCGTCACCGGCGCCGAGCTCTTCCAGTCCGCCGGCGAGTGGGGTCTGGTCGCCGATCTCTCCGACCCGGAGCACCGCGGCGACTACCAGGGCGCCGCCCAGGTCGGCTACACCCTCGGCACCGTCTGGGCCCCTGCGGCGTACACCTTCCTGGCCATGGAGCTCGGCCATCTCGGCTGGGCCATCATCGCCGGGATCATCGTCATCGCCGCGATCGGCGTCCACCCCTCCGCCCGCGCCGCCGAGCGCTACCTCGCCCGCCGGGCCCAGCCCGTCCCTGCGCCGGCGTAGCGCGCCGTGTAACACGTCGTTCGTGGGACTACTCGCCCTATTTGAGCGACCCGATAGTCCTACGAACAGCGTGTTACACACGCCCGAGGCTCCGCACCGAGCCGCCAGCCATCCACAGGCCCACCTCGTGTCGGGGTTATCCACAGCGCGTCGCTGAGCGCCGGCATGCGTCGGCGCGACGCCGCAGGCTGAGACCATGAACCCACGCATCCAGGCGATCATGGCGGCCAACCATGGGCTGGTCACCCGCAGCCAGGCGCTCGCAGCCGGCCTCGATCTCGACACGATCTATCGCCACGTCAACAGCGGCTTGTGGACCGCAGTGCGTCGTGGGGTCTATGCCGAACGGGCGTACGTGGAGAGCATCACGCTGCCGACCGAGAGGCGGCGCCTCCGTGACCGGGCCGCCTGCGCGGCGATCACGGTTCCGTTCGTACGCAGCCATGAAACCGCCGCCCTCGAACTCGAGATGGGCATCCTCCTTCCCCGGAAGGCTCAAACCCATGTCACTCGCCATCCTGTCGTCGGCACCCACAACAAGTGGGGCGTGAAGCATCACCTTGCGCCCTACCTCGCGAGTCAGCTGAGGCAGGCGAACGGGTTCGACCTGCTCGGTCCAGCCCGGACGGCGATCGACATCGCGCGGGAGCACGGCCGGCCGTACGGGGTTGTCGCCGTCGATTCCGCCAGACAGATGGGGGCGTCCGTCGACGACCTCTGGGGGGTCCTCGACGATATGAAGCATTGGCCCAACCGTCGTCTGGCACGGGAGGCCATCGAGCTCTCCCACCCCGGGGCAGAGTCCGTCGGCGAATCACTCACCCGCGACGTACTCGAAGAGATCGGCATGACCGGCATCGAGACTCAGTTCGAGATCACGGACGGCGTACGTACTGCCCGATTCGATCTTCGGGTCGGCCGTCACCTCTTTGAGTTCGACGGCCGGAACAAGTACGTGCCTGCGTCTGACGGCGGCCTGGCGCTCAGATCGGTCGACGCAATCCTGGCTGACGAGAAGACACGGCAAGACTGGGCCCACGGCTTCCATCTCGGCATGTCACGGGTCGAGTGGGACGACCTCTTCGGCCCCAACCGCAACTACCTCAAGGACCGCCTGCACCGGGAGTATCTCGTCACCTGCCGAGCCTTCGGCACAGACATCTCGGACCTGGAACGATTCCGCGTGCGTCGCTCGAAGGCCGCCTGAGGTGGGCTGTCGGTCGGTGGTGTAACACGTCTTTCGTAGGACTACTCGCCCGATGAGAACGACCGATCGTCCGACGAACAGCGTGTTACACCTCCCGGAACGCGTTCAGACGAACAGCAGAGGTACGCCGACGAGCAGCCCCCACACCAGCGTGGCCATCCCGGTCTGCTGGAGGACGGGGATCAGGCGCGGGCCTAGGTTGGCGCGGTCGAGGATGGTGCGTACGCCCTGCGCGGCGACGGCGATGAAGCCGAGACCGAGCAGCGCCCACCAGGACGTCGTCAGGGCCACGAGCACCACGGAGACGGCGGCGACGGCCACGAGGGCGACGTAGAGCCAGCGGGTCCGCGCGTCGCCGAGGCGTACGGCGAGCGTGATCTTCCCGGACTCGGTGTCGCCGGGGATGTCGCGGAGGTTGTTGGCGACGAGGAGCGCAGAGGTGATCGCGCCGATCCCGACACCGGCCCACAACGCGCCCCACTCCCAGCTCTGCGTCTGGACGAACGTGGTGCCGATGACCGCGACGAGCCCGAAGAAGACGAAGACCATGACCTCGCCGAGCCCGGCGTAACCGTAGGGGCGCGAGCCGCCGGTGTAGTACCAGGCCGCGATCATGCAGACCAGCCCCACGAGGATCAGCCACCATGCCGAGGTCAGCGCCAGCACCAGGCCGGCGACCGCGGCGATCCCGAAGGCGATGAACGCGGCGCGCTTGACCGCGGCCGGCGCGGCGAGGCCGGAGCCGGTCAGCCGCAGCGGGCCCACGCGGTCGTCGTCGGTGCCCCGGATCCCGTCGGAGTAGTCGTTGGCGTAGTTGACCGCCACCTGCAGCGCCAGCGCCACCACGAGGGCGAGCAGCGCCTTCCACCAGACCAGGCCACCGGCGTACGCAGCCACCCCGGTGCCGGCGATGACCGGCGCGAGCGCAGCGGGGAGTGTGCGAGGACGGGCTCCCTGGAGCCACTGAGCGGAGTTTGCCACCCCGCTATTCAACACCTGTGGCTCGCGGCGGGTGCGGCGGGGATGTAACACGTCGTTCGTAGGGCTATCCGGTCGTTCCGATAGGGCGAGTAGTCCTACGAACAGCGTGTTACAGGTGCCGCCGGACACCGAAAACCCAACGACCCCTGCCCGGGGGGAGGCAGGGGTCGAGGGGTGGGGGTGTGAGGGATGGATCAGGTCTTCGGCGGATCGTTGGAGTCGACGCTCAGCTCGGCCTCCATGGCCTCGATCTCCTCGGCCAGCTTGTCGGGCGGCGGAGCGCTGGGCTCGGCGGCCTCGGCACCGGCACCACCGGACCCTGCCGTGCGGCGCTTGTTCCACACGTCGAAGGCGACGGCGAGCAGGAGCACGAGGCCCTTGATGGCCTGCTGCCAGTCGATGGAGACACCGAGCAGCGACATGCCGTTGTTGAGGACACCCATGACGAGACCACCGATGATCGCGCCGACGACGGTGCCGACACCGCCGGTGACGGCGGCGCCACCGATGAAGGCGGCGGCGATCGCGTCGAGCTCGAAGTTCACGCCGGCCTTGGGGTTCGCGGCGGTCAGGCGGGCGGTCGTGACCAGGCCCGCGAGGCCCGACAGCAGACCCATGTTCACCATGACCAGGAAGTCGACCCGCTTGGTGTTGACGCCGGACATCGTGGCCGCGTCGACGTTGCCACCGATCGCGTAGACGTGGCGGCCGAAGACGGTCTTGTTCATGATGAACGTGTAGACCACGATCAGCCCGGCCAGGATCAGGCCGACGATCGGCAGGCCGCGGGCGTCGGCGAGCAGGTAGGCGAAGTACATGATCACGATCGTCAGCAGCGCCAGCTTCACCACGAAGAGCGGGAACGGCAGGACGTCGAAGTTGTAGGCCATCTGGGCGTTGCGGCGACGCACCTCGAGGAAGATCAGCACACCGACGGCGGCCACCGCGATGAGGAGCGTCAGGTTGTGCAGCCCGGTGTCCGGCCCGATCTCGGGCAGGAAGCCGTTGCCGATCGCCTTGAACTGCTCGGGCAGACCACCGACGGTCGCGCCCTTGAGCACGACCAGGGTGAGCCCGCGGAAGAGCAGCATCGAGGCCAGCGTGACGATGAACGCCGGGATCCCGACGTACGCCACCCAGAAGCCGTGCCAGGCGCCGATGGCGGTGCCGATCAGCAGGCCGAGGAAGACGGCCAGCCACCACGGGAAGTCGTACTGGGTCATCATGATCGCCGCGGCCGCGCCGACGAAGGCGGCCACGGAGCCGACCGAGAGGTCGATGTGGCGCGCCACGATCACGATCACCATGCCGATGGCCAGGATCAGGATCTGGGCGTTCTGGACGACCAGGTTGGAGACGTTGAGCGGCTTGAGCAGCACGCCCTCGGTCGAGATCTGGAAGAGGATGACGATCGCCGCCAGAGCGATGATCATCCCGTACTGGCGGACGTTCCCGCGCAGCGTGTTGAGCAGGGCATTCATCGGGGGTTACTTCCTCGCGTCCGCGGTCATGTAGCGCATCAGGGACTCCTGGGTGGCCTCTGAGCGGTCGAACTCATGGGTGATCACGCCCTCGGCGAGCGTGTAGATGCGATCACACAGACCGAGCAGCTCGGGCAGCTCGGAGGAGATCACCAGTACGCCGCGACCGCTGCGGGCGAGCTCCTGGATGATCCCGTAGATCTCGTACTTGGCGCCGACGTCGATGCCTCGGGTCGGCTCGTCGAGGATCAGCAGCTTCGGGTCGGTGTACATCCACTTGGACAGCACCACCTTCTGCTGGTTGCCGCCGGAGAGCTTGCCGACCCCGGCCGTGATCGAGGGCGCCTTGATGTTGAGGTTCTTGCGGTAGCCCTCGGCGACCACGACCTCCTTGTGCTCGTCGACGACGAGCCCGGTGCGCAGCTTCTTCAGCGCCGCCGCGGTGATCGAGGTCTTGATGTCGTCGATGAGGTTGAGCCCGAGACCCTTGCGGTCCTCCGAGACGTACGCGATGCCCGCATCGATCGCCTGGGTGACCGTGTTGAGCTGCAGTTCCGCGCCGTCGAGCACCAGCGAGCCGGAGGTCCGGGAGCCGTAGGAGCGCCCGAAGATCGACCGCGCCAGCTCCGTACGTCCCGCGCCCATCATTCCCGCGATGCCGACGATCTCACCGGCTCGCACGGACAGGTTGGCCTGGCGGATGACCTCACGGTGGCTGTCCTGCGGGTGCATGACGGTCCAGTCGCGCACCTCGAAGAGGACGTCTCCGATGGAGGGGGTGTGATCGGGGAAGCGGTTCTCGAGGTCACGGCCGACCATCCCGCGGATGATCCGGTCCTCGTCCACGCCACCGGCGGCGACGGAGAGGGTCTCGATGCTCTGGCCGTCGCGGATGATCGTGATCTCGTCGGCGATCTGCTCGATCTCGTTCAGCTTGTGGCTGATCATGATCGAGGTGATCCCCTTCTCCTTGAGCCCCTCCAGGAGCGCGAGAAGGTGCTGGGAGTCGTCGTCGTTGAGGGCGGCGGTCGGCTCGTCGAGGATGAGGAGCTTGACCTCCTTCGAGAGCGCCTTGGCGATCTCGACCAGCTGCTGCTTGCCGATACCGAGGTTCTTCACCGGCGTCAGCGGGTTCTCCCGCAGGCCGACCCGCGCGAGCAGGTCGATCGCCTCGCGGTTGGCGCGGCCCCAGTCGATGATGCCGCGCTTGGCGGTCTCGTTGCCGAGGAAGATGTTCTCCGCGATCGAGAGCTCGGGGATGAGGGCGAGCTCCTGGTGGATGATCACGATGCCGGCGGCTTCGCTCTGCCGGATGTTGGCGAACTTCGCGGTCTCGCCCTCGAAGACGATGTCGCCGCTGTAGGTGCCGTGGGGGTAGACCCCGCTGAGCACCTTCATCAGGGTGCTCTTGCCGGCGCCGTTCTCACCGCAGATCGCGTGGATGTCACCGCGGTTGACGACGAGGTTGACGTCGGCGAGCGCCTTGACGCCGGGGAACTCCTTGGTGATGCCGCGCATCTCCAGGATCGGTGAGCTCATGTGGTTCCTGCTATCTGGCCAGGTGCAGGCGTGGGCCCGGTCCGGAGGGACCC